>JABINZ010000166.1 GCA_018698135.1 Bacteroidota bacterium | reverse complement strand
GACCCTCTGTTATTATTGCTGTAAGAATTTGATCATTTTTATTGATAACCTCCGAAATCTTTTCAATAAGCATGGGTTCGTTCCTGAAAATTTCTTCAGCAAAAATTACGGATACCAACGAAGGTGTTGTAGAAAATGACGCAAAATGACGTGTGAACAAATGCTCTATTTTGTCGATGGCTTTGTCATTGTTGTTTAATTCCTTTTTAAATATCTGCTCTGTATTATCCTTAAAAAATTCAAGAATTGAAATTAGTATCTGTATTTTATTATCGAAATGCCTGTAAATAGCAGGTTCGCTAATTCCAATTTTCTTTGAAAGGTTTTTAATGGTCAGGCCCTGAATCCCTTTTTCAGTAATCAATTCCAAGGCTACTTCCACTATTTCCTTTTGTCTATCTGTTTGCATTATTAATAATTTTAGTATTTACGGTCTATTTCTTCAAAATTTCATTTGTAAAGAAAAACAAAGTTAGTTAATATTCACTAACTGCCAAATATTTCTTCAATTATTTTATTTGTTGTAAGAAAGTTGAGCAATTATACCTGCTTATTGGCTTTATGAAGAGAATAATTCCAAGTATAAAACGAAATGGTTATTTTAGTTCTGGATTTCAATAGACTATTTTACAGACTTATTTCATGAAATATCTAATGAAATTTCATTTTACGTATATCCTTTATTATACCACAAACATATTTACTGTAAATCTGTGGCAATTTTTACATCATAGGTACAATTGCGGATTCAATTTTCATTTTAAGCCCATCATCATAGCTTGAACTGCCTGCTTATTCTGCTCATTGCTTGGCCTTGGTGTTTTTACCACCAATATCCTAAAATCTTCATCCCCATCATTATATAAACAATGTGGGATATTTTTCGGACTATCAACTAACATGTCTTTTGTCACATGTTGCTTCTCATCTCCAATCTCGACTATTCCATTTCCTTCAAGAATATAAAAGAACACATCAACCGGGGTAGCGTGTTTTATCAATTGCTCGCCTGGCTTTAACCAAAGATGAACGGCTTGAATATGTTCATTTTCATGTATTTTTCGTGCATCAACGCCATGCGGATTTTGAACTCGTTGAACATCTTTTATCTTTACAACTTGCATTTGAAAATTTTAAAGTGATTTCTATAAATAAATTGCACTGAGTTCATCAACCAGCTTTAAGTATTTATCGAAATACTCATTATTAACGGTTGTTGAATTCGTTTTTTCAAATGTTTCTGCCATCTCATTTTTAAGTTGATCTGGTAACATTTGTTCAGCCATGGGGTACAAAATCTGGTTTTCCTTGTGGATGTGATGTGTTAATAATTCACAATAACTCAATAAACTTCTTTCTATTTGATCAAAAGACGAGAGATCTCCTTGTTTATATTTATCAATTCCTTCAACAGCTAGTTTTACAAAAGCCCTGCCTTCATCATGTTCCAAAAGCATTACTCCAATGGGACCACCTTCTTTTGGCATCCCATGATTTCCCATTTCCATAAATAATACGTCTTCTTCTTTCAGATGATGGTATTTGTCAGCAAAGTTTTTTATGAAATCAATAATTCTCTCGACATGGTCGATATTGATTTTGGCTTTATCCTCTGAACTCTTGAGCATTGTTTGTGCAATCTCAATCATTTTCAAAATGCTTTCGTGTTCTTTCACTAATATGTCAATTGCTTTCATTTTTTTTAGCTTTTAATTGATTCAAGACACCTCAAAAAACCTTTCTTTTTATTGACTCACCCTATCCTCTCTACGAATAGAGAGGAGTTAAAAGGAGTTTTTAGAGGTGCCCTTTATTAAACATTTAATCATTATCAAATCAGACTCTACAGAAAAACGACCTGAATTCTTCGTCATTTATTTTCACAATCCAGACATCAAAATGCTGGTTCTTCATCGCATCTATTAAAGGTGCGGGTAAAAAAGGTGTGACCAACTCATAAACTTCCCCTATTTCAAAATCCCTTGTTTCCCTTAGCACAATATCCATAGGATGTCCACCTTGATTTATAATTTCGGTTGCATCAAATGTTTTCATCACATCATCAGCATTAAACCAATCGGGTTTTTCATTTGAATCAGCATCCAGGTTATCAAAATCACCAATAGCATCTTGCCCTACTTCTTCCCTGAATTTATTGATGATTTCTTCTATTGGCATTTCACCAACTTTGGCAGCTTGTTGCAAAGTAGTTACCCGTGCAATTGTTTTCCGTAATATCGGATTTTGCAGTTTCTTAAATGTTGGGATCAAATCTATCAGAACAGCTTCCAATTGCGGATAGGCTTCTAAAAGATCATATATTTTGGTTTTTGGGGTAATTATTAATGGTTGCATATTTTAGTTTTTAGATTTTGAAAGACTGTGAAAGACTGTGAAAGATTAAAAAGACTTAAAAGATGTTGTCTTTCCATCTTTTTGTCTTTCATCATTTATCATACGACAATAGCCTTTGTTCTCCTTCCAAACTCCTGGCATAGGAGAGGTCTTGAGACACTTCCAATGTTCCAAAATAAGCATCTTTATCATCTTTCAGCGCATAGTATTCAATCAATATAAATTTAGCTCCCATCTGAATCCAAAAGGATGCTTTGTCTTCTTTCCCAGACTTAAAGTCGTTTAAGATTTGATCAACCACATGCATACTGGAAGGTGGATGACACATCCTGACATCTCTATTCAATATTGCACGGCTTCTATGAAATATCCTATGATCACCTTGTGAAAAGAATTTTACTTTATCGTTTTTATCAACAAAAGTCATGTCAACAGGAAGTTTGTTCAATACAGCTATCAATTCCCTGAGCATAAAACTACCGCTAGGCAATTGAATGGAATCTGCGGATATTTCAATTTCCACTTCTTCAATTCCTTCAGGTTTCCACTCGATTTCAGGATCATATAAACAATAGCCAATTTCTAGCGTTTGCAGTTGAATTTCATACCAATCCGAATCTGTCAATAAGTCCATTGCCATGGGAAAAAGAATTTCTTCTTCCTTCATGATCATGTCGTCTATAGCTTTTGATGCTGGAATCAAAATCAAATCAACCACCGTTTGCGCCTCTTCTGTTGTAATCTCACCTTCAGCTGTTAAAGCTTCAGCGGCTGCTTTTAAAAGCTCCCTTGTTTCATCATGCTTGCCCCACATAACTTTTGGAGGTCCTGTTATCCCATTTTTTTCAAGATAGGGGAATAACAAATTTTCCTTCCGCAAATAATGCTTCTCAACATCATATAAATCATTAAAGAAAACTTTAAGTTTTAAGAAATATGCTTTAATCGCTTCCGATGTATTGCAACTGATTAGCATTAAATACTGTTGATTCAGTTCATCAATCCTTTTTCTCAGTTCAATATTTTCATTTTTAAAAATATCAATCGGATGCCCAGCAGGAATTTCCTTTGCCCCAGTTTGATCAATATGACCGTCCAAAACATCCGTATGTATATCACATAATTTAAGGACTTCATCCACTGGCAAACCTTCAGAAATTAATTCCTGTTCAACTTCCACCACCATATCGTAGGGAACTTCCCTCAAAATATCTGTTAATCGGTTCCGAACTAAATCCGGAGCCTCTCCTTCATGAAGCTGCAGGATCATATGTTTCAGCAGTTTCTTTTTTTCTTTGGAGTTATTTATTAATTCGCTCATCTCATCAATCAATTTTTCATCAATACAATTAACCCAAAAGTAAAAATATACAACTTTAACTTTTAGGTTATCAAATCCTATTGCTTCTTGTTTTTAATCATTGTGAGAACCATTTTAAATCGTTCAACAGCTTTTAAACTGTGAGGAATATCAGCAGGCATGATAATGGAATCACCTGAATTCAAGCTATAGGGATTTCCATCAATAATAACTTCTGCCTGTCCATCTATAACCTGAACCAAGGCATCAAATGGAGCTGAATGCGTACTTAAGCCTTCTCCTTTGTCAAAAGAAAACAGGCTTACATTTCCGGTTTCCTTTTTTAATGCGTGTTTACTGACAACTGCAGCATTATTGTATTCCACTTCCTGATCAAAACGAAAAACCTTTGATTTTGCGAATTCTCTTGTTTCTACTTTCAGTTCATTGTTCTTGAAATCTGCTATATTTGGTATTTGACTATTTTCCATTTTTTTATTTTTAATTATTTTTTACTACTTATTTCGATTCAAAAAATTTAGGACTAACACTTAACATCAGCCATCCCCAATTATTCTTTTCATCTTTACTTCCTCCTTTAAGAAACTCCATTGATTCAGTGGCAAGCATTTGAGAATAACCAGCTTTGAATGATACAAAATCATTTAGTTTGTATCCTACACTAAAATCTATTTCATAACCCAATAAGGACTCATATACTTTATTATTTACTTGATCTTGCAATATGGCTGCTGCTGAGAAGATATGAAAATCAATCCCAGGAGTCATTTTCCCTACTTTATAAGCAGCTTTGAAATAAATATCTTGTAAACCAACATTGCCAACATGACTACCCACATAAAAATAATCCATATGACCATTAAACTTATGATTGGTTCCATACAAAGGAGTAAATGAATTATTTACCATTATTGTTGAATCCCTATCAGTACCTGAAAGAAGCTCCATTCCAGCGGTAAGCTTCAATTTATCTTTATCTAACAATCCTAATGTAGCACTAGCAGCTACATAATAGGCAGTTAAATCCTTATCACTACCATCTTTTCCATCCTGATAATAGGCAGCTAAATTTATATCCAGATTTTCCTTTGGTTTAACCGTAAATCTTGCTCCTGTTGTTTGGCTATAAAGTACTGAATATTTCAAACTTGATGGATCTTGATATTGTAATCCATTATTTAGGATTAAAAAGCTCATATCAATATACTTTCCAAGATCTTTTTGTAGCCAAAAGTATTGCATAGCTTTATAGCCAGCCGTTGCGTAAGGATCGGATAGTGTAGCATTTTGATTAAATGCTATACCAAAATCGAATTTCACAATACCTTTTTTGTCGAACTTCAAAACAGCCACATCATGACTCCTGGCTTGATGTGCCCAACCTACATTACCAAAAATCCTGTGATCGTCATATACTAATTCCTGACGTCCGGCTTTCAATGCCCAGCTTTTTGCCAACTTCACCTGAACCCAAGCTTCATGCAAAGCAGAAAAACCATCACTTGCGGCAAGTTGTGGAGTACTGCCCCAATTTCTTACATCCTGAAATGTAATTTTTGACACCATAAAATCATTCTCAAAATTGAAACTAATTCTTGTGCGCTGAGCTGTAAAAATGGTTGCATCGGTATTGGGTGCAGTTAACTTTTTTAGTCCATGATTATACTCAGTTCTTGGTCGAAATTCTCCATCAATTGAAAATTGAGCAAACGTATAAAATTGTATGCTTATTAAAATACTTATAAATAGGACTTTCTTTTTCATAGTTTCATTTATTTGTTTGCAAACTTTTTTTAATCCAGTATACTTTTTTTGTGCGATTGAAAATCAGGCATATATTCTAATTTCATGCTTCCTGAATGAGGCTGCCTCAAAAGGCCCCATAGCCGTCATTCTCGCGAAAGCGGGAATCTCTAGTTGTTGATTATGAGATTCCCTTTTTCAAGGGAATGACGAAAAGAAGTAGATAGTAGGCCTTTTAAGACAGCTCCTATTTTCTAAACCCATTCCTCTTGTAGTATATCCCCCTTAATCCCTACTTTAATCATCTTCAAAGGAATGTTTCTTCCAGCTTGACTAACTGCCTGTTTTGCCATCTGAATCAAACCACCACAGCAAGGCACTTCCATGATCATCACTGTCAATGTATTGATCTTTGCACTGTCAATCATGCCAACTAGTTTTTGCATATATATTTCCTGATTGCTATCCAACTTAGGACAGGCAATAGCCAAGCTTTTTCCTTTCAAATAATCCTGATGGAAATTAGCGATGGAAAAAGCTACACAATCAGCTGCCAACACCACATCGGCATTTTGAAAGTAGGGTGCATTTGGATTGATCAAATGCATTTGCACAGGCCATTGGCGCAATTCAGATTGTAAACTCACTGAATGATCCAGTTGTAATCCCTGCACATCTATTTTTTGATCTCTGAAGTCCATGGATTGAGAACCGGGGCATCCGCCTCCTCCATGCATTGATTGTATACTCATAGGTTCTGTTTTTTGATGTTGTTCATGATTGTGATGGTGTCCACTTCCTCCTGCCTTATAATTATGAACTTCTGATCTTACTTCGGCAAAATCGAAATCAAATTGATCAGCATGCGTACTCAACCATCCTACGGCTTGTTTCATAAAATCGTGCTCACCATGATCTTTTAAATGTTTCAAATGAGCTATGGTTGTATTTTTACCATGCTGAGTTGCAATTATTTCAATGACTTTAATTTCATCATACGGCTCAGCTTCTCTTTTTTCAATCTCAATAGCTCCTTCAGGGCAATCACCTATGCATGCACCTAATCCATCACACATTAAATCTGAAACCAACCTGGCTTTGCCATCAATTATTTGCAGAGCGCCTTCTGGACAACCTGGTATACACAAACCACAACCATTGCACAGATCTTCATCAATTTTTATTATTTCTCGAATCATTATTCTGTCTTTTTATTAATATCACTTAATTTTTTATTGCTAAAAAACTGTTTAAATTTTTCAAGCATTTCTTCCCGAACACTTCCATAAACACAAATGTCAAAAGGACAATCTTCCTTATTATGTCCACAATGGTCTGTTTCCAATTCACCATCAATTAACTCATGTATTTCCAACAGATTAATAGAATCCGCCTCTTTTTTCAAAGTGAATCCACCTCTGGGTCCACGAACAGAATTGAGGTAATTGTACTTGACTAATATCTGCAATACTTTTGGTACATGATGGATTGAAAAACCAAGACGTCCTGCTATTTCATGTGCTTTTAATGGCTTTTCAGAATTTGAAATTAAAGCCAAGCTGTGAATAGCTATCGTTGAAGCTTCAGATATGTTGATTAACTTGCTCAATTCTTTTTAGGAATTTCGGTATTTGATTACGCAAATATAAAATTAAATATTCGGCAAACAAATTTTTTAGCAAATAAAGTGGAAGGGTATTCAAGCATTTAAATTAATAACCCTGACAGGGTTTGGAACCCTGTCAGGGTTATTATAGGATATCTGATCAAAAAAAGTTTACAGTTTTACAGTACCTAATATTTTAAAGATAATCCTTCAAACTTTGAGATTGAAGAAACTCCTTAAATTGAATGGTCATTTTATTGGTTACGTTGTCCAGAATACATTTGCCAAAAGCACAAATTTTATGATCCATGGGACAGTCTGAAATTTGGATTTCACCTTCGATGCCCTCGTATATTTCCAATAAACTTATTTCATTCGCCTTTTTGCGTAATGAAAATCCTCCGTTAGGTCCTCTGAATGAATTCAACAATCCAATTTTCACCAATCGTTGAAATACTTTTGCCACATGATGTTTGGATGAACCGGTTAATTCTGCAATTTTCAGCACATTAACCATTTCATTTTCTGCCTTGGCAATGAGAATCATTCCATGCAAACCAATAGATGCAGCTTCGGATAGGGTAACAACCTTCGACATAATTCAGAGTATTAAGTATTTTAATACTCAAATATAATTCAAATTTGTTGCATGAAATAATGAAAAGAAATGTTATAAAACAAATCCATTTTTATCTATAAAATGTCTAGCGGAACATTTCTCTCACCTTATCAAATATGCCTGCTCCAGAATGATCTGGATCGGGATTAAAATTAACAGAGGACTTCAGGTTTTCCAGTATCCGTTTTTCTTCAGAACTAAGGTTAGAAGGCACCCAAACATTAACATGAATGAGTTGGTCTCCTCTTCCGTAAGAATTTAGCTCAGGAATACCTTTATTTCTTAATCGGAATACTTTTCCTCCTTGTGTACCTGAAGGAATACTAATTTTTGCTTTGCCATCAATGGTTGGAACCTCGACTTGGGTACCTAAGGCTAAATCGGCAAAATTCATATACAGATCATAGATGACATTTGTTCCTTCTCTTTTAAGGAATTGATCTGCTTTTTCTTCAACTGCGACAATCAAATCGCCAGCAATACCACCTCTGGGAGCTGCATTCCCCTTTCCATTAACAGAAAGCTGAACACCATCTGTAACTCCTCCTGGCACTTTAATTTCAATAATTTCTTCACCCATCACACGACCATCGCCCCTACAATCAGTGCATTGATCAGAAATGATGCGTCCTTCTCCATTACAGGAAGTACAGCTACTAGTCGTATACATTTGACCAAGAAAAGTATTGGTAGCACGTTTTACTTGACCAGCTCCTCCACAAGCAGAGCATTGTCGAAAAGCATTTTTACTTTTAGCACCACTGCCTCCACAACTGCTGCATGCAACCGATTTTTTTACTTTAATTTTTTTTGTAACTCCATTGGCAATTTCTTTCAAACTCAGTTGTACTTTTACACGTAAATCACTGCCTTTGTAAGTTTTTCTCCTACTACCTCCTCCACCAAAGAAGGAATCAAAAGGGCTTCCGCCCCCACCAAAAATATCACCAAAATGTTCAAATATGTCATCCATTGACATGCTGCTTCCACCAAAACCTTGTTGACCTTGCATACCGGCATGACCAAACCTATCGTATCGACTTCGTTTGTCCTGATCACTCAATACTTCATAGGCTTCGGCAGCTTCTTTAAACTTTTCTTCGGCCTCTTTGTTATCGGGATTTTTGTCAGGATGAAACTTTATCGCCATTTGACGATAGGCTTTTTTTATTTCATCAGCAGCCGCATTGCGATTGACACCAAGTATTTCGTAATAATCTCTTTTTGCGCTCATAATTATTCTCCTACCACAACTTTAGAATGCCTGATAACCTTTCCATTCAGCGAATAGCCTTTCTGGATTTGGTCAACTACTTTTCCAGCAAGTTTCTTTTTGGGTGCGGGTATTTTTGTTAGGGCCTCATGAATTTCCGGATCGAAATCCTTACCAATGCAATCAATCTCACTTAATCCCTTATCTGTCAATGATTTCTTGAGTTTATTGTAAATTATATTGACACCTTCACAAACGCTGTTTATCTCGCTGGCTTCAGACATAGAATGCATTGCACGATCAAAATCGTCAATAACTGGTAAAATTTCAACAATTATTCTCTCTGATGCATGATCGATTAAATCTATTTTTTCCTTTGCTGTTCTTCTTCTGAAGTTTTCAAAATCGGAATATAGTCTCAAATACTTATCCTGCAATTCATCACGTTCGCGCTTCATTTTATCCAACTCACTTTCTACTATTTGGGGTTCTTCTTGTGCTTCATCAGTAGTTTTATCATTAACTACTTTCTCATCCTTATTCAGCTTTTCAATATCTTCCTGAATTTCCTCTTTTTTCGCACTTACTTTCTTCTTCGCCATGGGACATTAAAATTTGCTCAATTCGCTTTCAATTTTATTGCCAAAACAACTTATTGCCAATATGACAGCGAATTTTATTGCAAAATGTATGTATCCAAAATCTTGCTGAGATTATCTAAGGTATTGAGCTTCTGAATTAGCTTTCCTTCGCCATCAATTAAGAAATAGGAGGGTATTTTTTGTATTTGATAATTCAGTGCATTCGTGCAATTCCAATAGCTAAAACTGCATCCATGATATTTCCAGACCAAAGCATCCAAATTTATGGCAGTAAGCCAAAGGTTTTGATTTTTATCCAGCGAAACACTGAAACAATTAAATCCTACACCATTATTGAATTTTTTCTGATTGTATTTATGATAGGTATTAACCAGTTTTTGATGATTTTGTCTCGAATTCCTATCCCATGAGGCCCAAAACTCGATCAACACCAAACTTCCTTTAAGCGATGAAAGCTTAATTTCATTTCCTTCAGGATCATTTATGGTTATTTCAGGAGCAATATCTCCAATTGTCAAATTGGTCTGAGGAAACAAATGTATAGGCCAAAACAGCATCACACAAAGTACTATTTTGACGAAATTCGACATAAGCTTATTTTACAATCTCTTCTGTAAAGCGTTGAATATTGGCACCAAGTAAGTTTAAGCGTTTATCTATTTGCTCATAACCTCTGTCAATCTGCTCAATATTGTAGATGGTGCTTTCCCCTTCAGCTGAAAGAGCAGCCAACAAAAGTGCTACTCCTGCCCTAATGTCGGGTGAGCGCATTTTGATACCCCGTAAATGCTGTTGTTTGGCAGAACCCATCACAGTAGCTCGATGTGGATCACATAAAATGATTTGTGCACCCATATCGATTAGGTTGTCTACAAAAAACAAACGACTCTCAAACATTTTCTGATGCATCAAGACATTGCCTTTTGCTTGTGTAGCAACAACCAAAGCAATACTGATTAGGTCTGGTGTAAAACCTGGCCATGGGGCATCGTAAATAGTCGGTATATTGCCATCAATCTGTTTCTCAATTTCATACACTCCCTGAGCAGGAATGAGTATATCATCCTGATTACAAACAAAACTGATTCCTAATTTCCGAAACACTTTGGGTATAATTCCCAAGTCTTTTATACCTGCATTTTTAATGATGATTTCTGAGCCAGTAAGTGCAGCTAAACCAATAAAACTTCCAACCTCAATCATGTCGGCCAAACAGGTATGTTCACAGCCTCCCAAAGAATCAACTCCCTCAATTTCAAGTTTGTTTGTTCCAATACCTGAAATTTTTGCGCCCATACAACTCAACATACGACACAATTGTTGAATATAGGGTTCACAAGCGGCATTGTAGATTGTTGTTTTACCTTTGGCCAAAGTTGCAGCCATTAAAATATTGCCTGTTCCTGTAACAGAAGGTTCATCTAAATGAATATATGCTCCTTTAAGTCCCTTTGTTTTTAATTTAAACAGATTTTTTGTTTGATCGAAATCGAAAAAAGCCCCTAAGTCCTTTAAGCCTAATAAGTGCGTATCGAGACTTCTTCGTCCGATTTTATCACCACCAGGTTTCGACAATACCATTTCTTGAAATCGGGCCAACATCGGGCCTATTAATAATACAGATCCTCTGATATTTCTGCTCAAATTAAGGAAATCATCCGACTCAAGTATTTCTAAATTAATATCGGAGGCAGTAAATTCAATATCATTATTTGAAAGCCGATTGACCTGAACACCCAACATCTCTAACAAAGAAATTTGTCTTCGAATATCTATGATGTCAGGAATATTTTTAATTAATACTTTTTCTTGCGTTAATAATACAGCCGCCAATATTTGAAGCGCTTCATTTTTAGCTCCTTGTGGTTGTATTTCTCCTTTGAGTTTTACAGGTCCTTCAATCTTAAAGAAATCCATTTATTTGCTTTATTAGGATCTTGAACGATAGTTTTTATTGGTGTTCTTCTTAGAATAATTGCTTCGTTGCTTGAACTTTTTATTGGTATTGCTACTTTCCTTATTAAAGGCTTTTGGTTCATGCACTTTCATATACTCGGGAATTTTTTCAATCACAATTTTCCCTTCAGAAAGTTCGTTTAGATGTTTTAAAATAACTTCATCTGAAACCTTATCATCATTCCACAATTTATAAGACATGCGCATATAGCTGGCGATGGTTAATTTAAACTGCTCTTTGATTTCACCATCATCCATTTCGTCACAACGCTTAATCATTAATTCTACATTTTTACCGTAGAATCTGTATTTAAAATCCTTTTTCGGATAAAGGATTTTTTCTTTCTTATTTTCCATGGATTTTGCCATATCTTCTTGCGAAAATGGCGAATCTACATCCAACTTATGACCAGACATAATGAATAAATGCCCCCAAAGTTTCTGTGTATACTCAGGCTGATTTTTAAGTTGCGGATTTTGCTGAGCCATAAGGTTTATTATTGTTTCAGCCGCTTTATTCCGTTCGTCACGTTCAGGTATTTCAATCGCAAAATCTACTAATAGTTGCAGATTTCTGCCATATTCTGGCATATTCAGTTTTACTCGATTGGTATTGTATTCCATGATGTTTATTTGAATTGGGTATCTTTCAATGAATTACTTTCATTTTAGCAAATTTCAACAAAATCTGCTTCTGTCCAAAATTATTAAAATTAATAGTTGCTTTTTTATTTCCTGCCAGACCATCAATTTGCATGACTTTGCCTCTGCCAAAGCGACTATGCTCTACTTCCATGCCAGATTTCAATTCAGATGTATCATCGGGACTAAAGTCTGCCGGAGCAATATGGCGCGCTTGTGGTTTCCGCACAGGCTTGTTGCTTTGTAGTCGGGGTTTAGGTTTTATAGCAGGCTTTGGCGAATAAGCCTTTTTTGCACTAGCCTGTATCATATTAAAATCGATGTGTTGTGCATCTATTTCATCTAAAAACCGACTGGATTCGCAAAAGGTAATATTGCCCCATCTGAATCTGGATTGAGCATACGACATATACAATCTTTGCTCAGCTCGTGTTATCGCCACATAAAACAAACGCCTTTCTTCTTCTATTTCCTCCCTCGAATTCATTGACATTTGTGAAGGAAATAAATTTTCCTCCAGCCCTACTATAAAAACAACATGAAACTCCAAGCCTTTTGCAGAATGAACTGTCATAAGGGTTACTTTGTCGCCTTCATCATTCTTTGTATCGGCATCTGTCATCAAAGAAACATCTTGTAAAAATGTTCCCAGATCTTTTTCATCAATATCATCACGCTCGGTGAATTCTTTTATAGCAGAAAGTAAATTTTGCAGGTTCTCATAACGACTTATGCCTTCAATACTTTTGTCTTCAAAGAGTAATTTCTGAATTCCTGTTTCTTTCGCAATATAGGATGTTGCTTCGAATGCATCTGCGTCCTTAATCTTCACCTGAAAACTCTTCAGTAATGTAGCAAAGTCATCAATTGCATTTACAAATCGTTGTGTCAGATTAAAAGATCTGATATTTGTTATAATATCCCAAAGTGAGCACTGGTTGTCATCAGCCAAAACAACAAGTTTTGCGACTGTTGTGTTGCCAATTCCTCGTCCAGGATAATTAATTATTCTTCGCAGACTTTCTTCATCATTCGGATTTAATACAAAACGACAATAAGCAAGTATATCCTTGATTTCCTTTCGCTTGTAAAAAGACAAACTACCTATGAGGCGATAATCAATACTAAACCTCCTAAGTGATTCTTCAAAAGCTCTGGACTGTGCATTGGTTCGGTATAAAACAACAAAATCATTCAGGTTTCGATTAAATTCCTGACGCTCTTTGATAATGACTTGTGTAACCAAATTTGCTTCTTCTGACTCAGAGGATGCCTTAATCAACTGGATTTTAGTTCCTGCCTCATTGGAGGTCCATAATTTCTTTGGCAAGCGGAATTTATTTTTTTCAATGATATTGCCCGAGGCGTCAACGATGGTTTTAGTGGATCGATAATTCTGTTCCAGTTTAAACACTTTCAATTCTGGATAATCTTTCTCAAAGTGTAAGATATTTTTAATATTCGCTCCTCTGAATGAATAAATTGATTGAGAGTCATCGCCAACCACACTCAGGTTGCGAGTTGCAGCGGCTATGCGCTTGACTATCAAATATTGAACTCGATTTGTGTCCTGAAACTCATCAATCAGCACATGTTTGAATTGATGCTGGTATTTATTCAACGCTTCCGGAAAGTTTTCCAACAAAATGTGAGTCTTTAACAACAAATCATCAAAATCCATTGCACCAGACTTAAAACAACGAGATGTGTATTTCAAATAAATTTCTCCGAATTTAGGGCGCCCATTTGCTAAATCTTCAGAAATATATTCTTCATCATTTAAGTATTGTTTGGGAGTGATCAGATTATTTTTCAATCCTGATATACGATTATAAACGAAAGAAGCATTGTAGAGTTTGCTATCGAGTTGCTCTTCTTTTAGAATTGTACGAATCAGGCTTTTTGAATCTTCTGTATCATAAATTGTAAAATTTACAGGATAGCCCAATTTTGCAGCTTCCGAACGAAGTAAGCGTGCAAAAACAGAGTGAAATGTTCCCATCCAAATGTTTTTAGCATCTGTACCGACCATTTCTTCTATCCTTTTCCGCATTTCCTTAGCTGCTTTATTGGTAAAAGTTAAAGCAAGTATATTGAATGCATCAATCCCCTGACTAATCAGATGGACGATACGGGTAGTAAGCACACGGGTTTTACCTGAACCAGCTCCGGCTATAATCAGAGAAGGACCATCTGTGTGTTCTACAGCTTGTCGTTGTTGTTCATTGAATTCGTCTAAGTATCCTTTCAACTCTGAAAATGATTAGTATGTTATAAATTGGGAAAGCGCTAATAATATCCACCAAAAAGACAGGAAATTGCTATCCTTTGAAGTTGTAAACTTACTACCTGATGATGGAAATTACAATTGTAAGTACTTAATTTTATAGCTGTAAAAAGTCCAAGAAATTATTAAACTCAGAACTGCATTTTTTATAGCTTCCATGTAAAAGAAATATAGTCGATAAAACACAAAAACCGCCTATTGGCGGTTTTCATAATTCGTATATAAAAAATAATTTCGTAGCTAATTATCTACGTAATTCTTTCACTTTTGCTTTTTTACCTTTCAGTTCGCGTAAATAGAAAATCTTTGCTCTCCTGACTTTACCTCTTTTCTTGACTTCAATGCTTTCAATCTTTGGTGAATTTATTGGAAATACTCTTTCAATACCAATTCCACCACTGATTTTTCTCACAGTAAATGTAGCAACTTCGGCTTCACCTTTACGTTGTAAAACAATACCTTGAAATGGCTGAACCCTTTCTTTATTCCCTTCAATGATTCTATAATTAACAACTATAGTATCTCCAGCTTTGAACTGAGCAAGATCTGTTCTTAAGCTTTTCTTCTGTATATCCTTAATTAACTGGTTCATTTTTCTCTATTTACTCATGAAAATGGAGTGCAAAGATAACTAATCTATTAATTCACACAAACTTCTGTTCATAATTTTTTATTTCTTCTCAAACTACACGAATCAGGTCTGTTATTTTATCTCTATACTACGATTTAATAGGTCCAAACACAATCGTATTCCAAAGCAATAGATTAATGATTAGGCACATACAGTATTTTAGCAGAACTCACCACCTCATTACCGATTTGAAGTATAAGTACATTGTATCCCAACGATAGTCTGTTTCGATACTTATCCAATAGCAAATGCAATTCAAATGAGCCTTCGGGGTACATTGTTAAATCAACCAGATGGACAAGTATTCCAGCACTGTTGTAAATTTTCAAAAGCTTGGTTTTGTTAAAATCATGTTTGCTTAGATAAATATTGACATTCAGATAAGAAGAAAACGGATTTGGATAATAGAGTTCAATTTGTGAATTTGTCTGCATGTTTGGCTTCTCATCACTTTCCTCAATATCCAACCAAGGTCCGCCTGGGTCGTACTCATAAGTAGCAATGTATGCTGTATATCTACATTTCATTTTATAGGCTAAACTTAACTCAATCAATTCTTGCTTCCAGACTTCACTCTCTCCATAAATCATTATTTTTCTTTCCAAATCATCCATTTTTTGCTTAGCCCAAAGGTTTTTAGCAAAATTGTTGGACTCATTATATCCATTATACGTCAATAAAAATGGGTACTTAACATGACCATAAATCCCTTCAAATGTCATTTTACAGGTAGCTGTATCTGGAATACTATATCGACCAGCTGCATAAAAATAAGTGCCCACAAAAGCAGTAGGAAATGGAACAGGGCCTACATCAATTACATCGGATTTGTTGAAATCCATTTGGGTATTTTTAAATACAGGATGGCTGATGGATAAGAATATGCTGTTCAATCCTTTTTTAATATCATCATCTTCATCGAAATATCTGACAAATCCATAATTCAACGAGCTAGTCATTTCAAGGCGATATCGATCCACATCTTTACCAATGGCCGCTATAAATATGGCTGTTTTAAATAAATTTATATCCTTTATTTTGATTGGATCTAAGGCTGACTTCCCATCTGTAAAAGCAAATATTGTGTTTGAATTAGATGCATTATTAAATTGCCCCAAAGCTTCTTGTAAACCAATATCCAGCCAGTTACCATAGTGACCTTTAACATTGTCAAGATATGTTTTTGCCAATAAAACATTCATGGAATCAGCTACTACCAAACTATCCTTCCATTTGTCGACTGTTGAATTATATAGTATGATATTAAATGAATCATTCCTGCTAAGCATATCGAGAGCATTTTTGACAGCTATTAAACTTTGCTGCAATTTGTAGCCCGACATAGTTGAGGAATTCCCAATCAAAAAAACAATTTTTGAATTCATGTAATTATATCCTTCCATGAAAATTTGATTAACCCAAAAAAGGTTAAAATAGCCCATCGTTGAATCCGTCAAGGAAGAATACATATATTGATCAAAAGATACATTGTCAATGGTAAATTCGAAATCAAAATCCGCAGATAAATAAGCTTTCGGTTTTAAGACTTCCAAGGTCAAATGCTTATCTGAATCATTCCCTAATTCAAACAAGTCGGATGAAAAATTCTTTGCATCATAATGTAAAACAGTTCGATTACTTTTTAAATCAATATTAATTTTCACATAGTCGATAGGAAAAGAAACCAAATCTTTTGTTTCCAATGGATATGTATAGCTACAGTTCCCATTATCGTAGTCTAATAATTCGATATAAGTCAACTCAACAGCCTGGATATCGTGTGGTCGTATTTTTTTCAGATGAACCCGAATTCCATTTTTACCTATGTAATTATTAATTTCAGCAGCAATTCCACCTTCTCCCGTTCCCGGATTAGTAGTTTGCTGAATGACCATTAGTTTTGCATCATAGGCCGTATCGTTATACCAATACCTCATGCGCATGCTGCGCGCTTTTTCAGGTAGAGGAAAATTCCAAACGGCATCAGTTATAGAATCACTTTCATTCAAAAATTTCTGAAAAACAGTGGTAATAGCAACTAATCCATTTATCTCTACATTAATTTCGGTACTTACATTTTTAAGAAGATGGTTCGGGTAACTTTCTTTTGATGATAACATAATACCATCGGCAAAAGTGAAATTAATGCTAACAATCAATAATAAGCTAATTAATAATTTCGTTTTCATGATGCTGTAATTTATTCGTTAACAATAAATGGTGAAACGTAAACCTCTGAACTATAGTCAGCATCATACACTATTATTTTCAATATATACACACCCGCTTTTGACGAAGAGTTAAAATCAGCTTTATTGATGGATACTTGTGAACTGTTAATTTGTGAAGCATATTCGAGTTTGCCTGTCGCATCGTAAATACTTAATTCTCCTTTCGTAAAAAGTTTATCGGGTAATTGAATATTTAATGTTTCCAATACTGGATTTGGTGAAATTTTAAGCGACTCAGTTAAAGCTGTTGAAATACCAATAGCTCCTCCACGGGTTACTTTATAGGTAAACTCACCTTCTCCTCCCAAACCAGCATAATGAATTTCAATAATCCCCTTATGCAATTTATTAAAGCTTGCTGGAGAATTGTATTTTAAGACGAAATTCCCACTTGATTGCATACGGGAAACTTCCAACAGCACATCCCTCATATTGCCATTAATATCGAAAAATTTCCCATTTGTATTTAGAACGATCTGATCAAAAAACTCAGTTTGATAACTTGTGGGGCCAACAGCAAATACCGTGATTCCAGCATTCAATGTTAAATTAACCACATCCATAATGGAAAGGTTTGTATTTTGATTTTGAATATGAAATGGTGCATCAGTTATCCAAATTATAATCCGCTTGGCAGCTGGTCTAAAACTAAATTCAGTTGCCCTTTTTAGTGCATCCAGCGAATTTTCTGGCCCATCTCCACCTCCATGTGCATATTGTTCATTGATATACTTATAAAACGTGTTAACGTTGGAGGTAAAATCATACACATTTTCAATTACATCTAAAAATGTAACCATGCCCAATCGATAATCAATTGAATAAAGCTCCAAACTATCAGCAAATTCATTGATGTGTGATTTTACTTCTTCAATATCATCTGTCATACTTCCGGTCACATCAAGAACAAAAATGATATCGACCTCATCAACACCTCCTGATGTGCTTTTTTCAAGAGAAAAACTATCATTGGAAATGATCAACGAATCTTCTGTCAATCCAAGATTGTATTTAGTTAATTGACTGATAATTTGACCTGTTAGTTCATTCTCAACATGAAATTCAACTTCTATCTGAGGGAAATTACCCAGAATTAAAGAATCGATGCTAACGAATAATCCGGAATCAGAAAAAGGAGTTGCTGGAACAAAAACCTGTCTGATTATTTCATCAACAAGCTGATTATTCTTATCAACAAGTTGAATTTTCAGTGGAATAATCTCATCTTTATAGCTATCCAGACAGCGCACTAATGCATGTTCGACTGTTTGTTTTTTCCCTGCTACATCAAACGACTCTTTTGACTTCCATTGTAAAAACGGACCCTT
>JABINZ010000165.1 GCA_018698135.1 Bacteroidota bacterium | reverse complement strand
GCAGATGAATTCAGACTATCAGAAAGTGATTATACTTCTTTTGTTGATTTTGTAGCAAGCAAAAATCTGACTTACAAAAATCCATCAGAAAAAGCCCTGGGAAATTTCAAAGCCAAAGCCGAAAAAGATGATTACTTTGATGCCATTGAGGATGATTACAAGCAGATGCTGGAAACTATTGAAGAACAAAAAAGAAATGAAATTCTTAAATACAAGGGCGAAATCAGCAAGTATTTAGAAAATGAAATCGTCAGCAGATATTATTTCCAAAAAGGAAGAAGACAGGCCTCATTAGCTCGTGACAATGAGGTTGAGGAAGCTCTAAAAGTATTGAGCAACCTCGACAACTACAATAAAATATTACAACCAAACTAATTGCATATCAATTTTGCTTTCCAATATTCTATTATCTTCGTAAATCTTAATTATTAATTATGTTAGATTTACTTGACATTATCATCCTGTTTATTACAGGCTGTGTGGGCGGATTAATTGCTGGACTATTAGGCGTTGGCGGTGGGGTAATTTATGTGTTCATCCTATCATTTTACCTTGAAAAACTTGGTATTGTAAAAGACATTGACCAAGTTCGATTTATTTTGTCGAATTCCTTTTTTGCCATATTTTTTGCCAGTGTTTTTGGATCAATTCAGCAGTTCCGAAATAAAAACTATCATTTGAAAGAAGTTTTACTCACTGCAACAACAGCCATATTAGTTTCTGCTAGCATCACAATAATCATCCTTACTGGTGATTGGTATACCAAGCAGAAATTCACATTGGTATTTGTTAGTATATTATTCTTGCTTATCGTCAAAATGCTTTTAACATTAAGAAAGAAGAATACAGCTTTTAAGGATCATATTCCAAAAAAGATTTATCCATTAGCTGGTTTTTTCATGGGACTTTTTTCAGGCTTTTCCGGGCTTGGAGGAGGTGTAATTACAGTTCCTCTGCTTTCTGATATTTCAAAACTTAAGATCAAGAAAGCAACATCTATTTCATTGGGAGTAATGCCTTTTATGTCTGTTGTTTCTGTCTTGATATATAGTTTAAGCCAATCGCATTCCGGAAGCAACGCTTTTGGTTATTTATACCCTCAAATAACCATCCCCATGGTAGTGGGCGTTATAATTATGGCTCCTCAGGGAGTAAAATTAGCCAGGCGATTATCCGACACTTTCATCCGCATTTTGTTTATTTCAATTCTTCTGTTAGTTACAATCAGGATGTTGTCGACTATTCTTTAAATTTGCTCCGTGTTTAAAATACTGCATATTGAAACAGCAACTGATATTTGCTCGGTTGCATTAAGTGAAGATGATAAATTAGTCGATTATATCAGCTTGCACGAAAAAAACATCCATTCATCTAAGCTCACCTTATTTATTGATGAACTGTTAGAAAAAACAGCAAACTCTTATTCGAATCTTGATGCTGTGTCAGTAAGCAAAGGCCCCGGTTCTTTCACCGGTTTAAGAATTGGTGTTTCAGTTGCAAAAGGTATTTGTTATGGCATTGAAAAACCACTAATTGCTGTAAACACCTTACGATCGCTGATCACTGCATTAAAAAGAGAACAAGAATTAAAGGACGAGCATATTTGCACATTGATTGATGCACGAAATAATGAAGTTTATTATGCTATATACGATGCAAATTACCGAGCAGTTCTTGAACCTGAAGTAGGCAAATTAGAGCCAGAAAAAATGAGAGAATTTCTGTCAAACAGAAAAATGATTTTTATAGGTGATGGCGTTGAGAAATGGGCTGAGAGTTTTAATAATAATGATAATTGCATGCTATTATCGACTGTATTACCAGACGCAAGAAACCTCATCCCTTTGGCTGTCGAAAAATACAAAAACAAAGACTTTGAAGATTTGAATTACTTTGAACCTTATTATTTACGCGACTTCAAGGCTAAAAAAGTTTCATTGAAAATCAAGAAGATTTTAAATATAGATTAATGTCAAAATTACAATTAAGCGTTCTTGATTTTGAACGCCAAATACAAAACAATTATCGAATAATTGATATCAGAAAACCTGAATTTTTTGCCTATTCGCATATCCCACTATCCTTAAATTTGGTTTTTGATGACAGTTTTAGCAAGCATGCAAAGAAGTTTCTTTTTAAAGATGAAGCGATAATAATTGTTGGTGAAAGTGGGCAGGAAGAAGACGCTATTCTCGAAATTGAAAAATTAGGTTATCAAAATATTCGTGGTTATCTGGATGGTGGAATTGATGCCTGGATAGAAGCGAAAAAGAACATTGATGTTGTTATTTCCATTATGGCTGATGAATTGGCTATTGAAGTTAAACATGCAGGTCTATATGTATATGACCTTAGACTAAAATCGGCATTTGACAGAGGACATATTCAAGAATCCGAAAATATTAAACCATCACTTTTTATAACAGACTACTCCGCTATTGAGGAGGATGAATTTTCCGCTATTGTTTGTGAAGATGGACGCTTATCCATGAGTATGATATCCTATTTAAAAATAAATGGGAAACATAATCTGTATCATGCTGAAGGTGGTTTTGCTGAAATAAAAAAAGAAGAAAGATTTGAGCTGGTTAAAACACTTACAAAGACATCCAGTTAGATCATGTGATAATTTGTTGACTTAGCTAATTCTTAATATTAATTATGAAGTCAAATGAATAAACCAAGATCATTTAAGTATTTCAGTTTCGGTTTTTTCTTGATTGCACCATTCGTATTGTTTATTATTTTTCCAAACTATGAAACCATTGTCGAAGCACAAATTGGTAGTAGCTGGGGTGGGCTGTTCTATATTATTTATGTTAAGTTGTATAAGTTCATAGGAAGTTTACCTGCCATGCTATTGGTCTATGCACTATTAATATCAATATATTTTCTAGGAAAAAGAAAGATTCAAGCATAACTCCTGTAATTAGGTAGTTATCTAATTATCTTAGGTTTTTTGCTTCTTTTTCTTAGCTGCAGGAAATAATACATTATTCAATATCAATCGATACCCAGGTGAGTTTGGGTACAAGCTTAATTCAGTTGGTGGCTCTCCTACAATATGCTGGTAATCTTCCGGATCGTGACCACCATAAAAAGTCCACATTCCTTTTCCATACGTACCATGAATTAGTCGTGCTTCGCCAATTGCTTTATTTTCACCTAAAACCAGAACTTCGGGTTTCAAATATTTCGATCTAAAAGCTGTTGTTTGTCCCATAAACCCTTTTACCACACGCGTATGATTCTGACAAAGCATGGTTGGTATAACATCCCATTTTGCTGAAAATTCAAACAATGTAAAAAGATCTGTTCTCTCGCTTAAAACCCCGTGATCTCTGGTCGCATCTATCGTTGAGAACTCATATTGAATTGGTGATTTTTCTAACTGAAAATTCTGAAAAGCAAAGGTGTTTTCAAAATTTAGTTTTTGCTGAGCCTGTGGATCCATTGGGTCTCCATCAAATTCTCTTGAACAGATATCAACACCATCTGCCGAAAGAGCAATATCATAGGTATCGGCTGCAGCACACATGGCAAACAAGTAGCCTCCTCCTATTACATATTCCTGGATTTTTTTTGCCACGGCTAATTTCAACTGCGAGATTTTACTATAACCCCATCGTTCAGCTATTTCTTTATTCTCTTTTTGTTCCTCAATATACCAAGGCTGGTGTCGGTGACTCGCCCAAAACTTTCCACTTTGTCCGGTAAAATCTTCGTGGTGAAGATGCAACCAATCATATAAATGAAGTTTATTCTGAAGCATTTCATCATCATAAATTACATCATAGGGGATTTCAGCATATGTTAATACCAGGGTTACTGCATCATCCCAGGGCTGATTTGTTTTGGGAGAATAAACTGCAATTTTTGGTGCTTTTTCTAATTTAACGACCTCCTGATTTACTTCCGGATGAGCAATGTCATTTTTTATTTTTTGATATTGGACATCTGCAATCACTTCATAAGATATTGCACGTAAACGGCATTCTTTCTCAAATATGCCTGTAAAAGGAAACACAAAACTTCCACCGCGGTAGTTCAATAACCAATCAGCCGGAATCCCGGTACTGATCACCCAATAAGTCATCCCATAAGCTTTCAGATGATCTGTTTGCTTTTCATCCATGGGAATAAAAATATAAGCTGCCTTGGCTGTGTTTAGGGCTAAAAGTAATACGACTATGAATATCAGTTGTTTGCACATGGGCTATATTATAATACAAATTTAGTCAAATACGAAAGATCAATAAACTTCAAATCTTCTGCCATAAACAAATTAGATCGGCATCTCTCTACTTAAAGCTATTAATTCGTAAAATTTCTTCTCCTTAACAGCAAATTCCATGTCCTATGCAATAACCGACAAATTCCTTTCTACCTCATTGATAATTAATTATTCAGCCCATTATCTTTATTGGATAATCTTTTTTATTTTTGCAACTCGTAAAAAGTAGTGAGTTCAGGGAAATAACAAATATAATTACAAATGCCAGCTAAATTTAACCCGATAAAGATTTTCTCAGGTACTGCAAGTAAAGAGCTTGCTAATAAAATTGCTGATAGCTTTGGAACCGAGTTAGGGGATGTTAGTGTCTTGAAGTTCAAAGATGGTGAAATCCAGCCTAGTTTTAATGAATCAATTCGGGGTTGTGATGTATTTTTGATTCAATCCACATTTGCTCCTACCGATAATTTATTTGAGCTATTGCTAATGATAGATGCTGCAAAAAGAGCATCTGCGCATTATATCAATGTTGTTATTCCTTATTATGGCTATGCCCGTCAGGACAGAAAAGACAAGCCCAGGGTTTCGATTGGTGCTAAATTAATTGCAGATTTAATTTATACTGCTGGAGCCAGCAGGGTTATTGCAATGGATCTTCATGCTGCCCAGATTCAGGGATTCTTCCCTATTCCAGTTGTCCATCTCGATTCTTCTGTCATTTTTGTTCCTTACATCAAACATCTTAATCTGGACAATTTAGTGATTGCCTCTCCTGATATTGGTGGTACAAAAAGAGCCCGAGAATTTGCCAGCAAATTGAATTCAGAAATTGTAATTTCTGACAAGCACCGAAAAAAAGCCAACGAAGTTGAAGAGATCAGAGTAATAGGTAATGTGGAAGGTAAAAATGTTGTCATTGTTGATGATATCATTGATACGGGAAACACTTTGATTAAAGCAGCAGAAGTAATGCTAAAAGCAGGAGCCAAAAGTGTTCGTGCTTTCGCAACTCATCCTGTTTTTTCAGCTAATGCACTAGAAAGACTTGAAAAATCACAGATGGAGGAAATCGTTGTTTGCGATACGATACCTCTTGCCAGATCAAGTGAAAAGATTACTGTATTGTCTGTTGCCAGCTTATTTGCACGCGGCATACATAACGTTTACGAGCATGAATCGATCAGTTCGCTGTTCGATATGCCCGATTCATTTCAAAAAGAAATAAAATTTTAAATTAGAATACAATGAAACAATTCGAGCTGTTTGGGAAAATCAGAGAAAAGTCAACGAAAGGGGCTTTAAATCAGCTAAGAGCAGAGGGATTTGTCCCCGGAGTTCTTTATGGGGGAAAAGAAAATGTTAATGTCTATTTTTTCATCAATGACATTAAAAAAGTTCTATATACAAAAGAAGTTTTTCTATTGGATTTAACAATAGATGATAAAAAATATACAGCAATTGTTAAAGACACAACCTATCATCCACTTTCAGATGAGCCAACTCATATTGACCTCATGGAAGTTACAAAAGACATGGTTGTGAAAGCTAACTATCCAATGAGCTTTGTTGGTACTCCAGCTGGTGCTCGCGAAGGTGGTAAGGTCTTCAAAAAGCTTCGTATTATCCGTCTGAAAGGCAAAGTTGCTGATCTTCCTGATAATATTGAGATTGACATTACTAGTTTGGAATTGGGAGACACGTTGAAAGTTAGGGACATTGATATCCCCAATGTTGAGATGATTGATCCTGCCAGTACACCTGTTGTAGGTGTTGCCAGAGCAAGAGCTGCTATTGTTGCAACTGTGGATTCAGAGGAAATCGAGGGTGAAGAAGGCGAAGAAGGAGCTGAAGGATCTGAAGGAAGCGAAGCAACTGCTGAAGCTAAATCAGAATAATTTAAACGCTTCCTTTGAAGCTACTAATAACAGGACTAGGGAATTTAGGTGATGACTATGCCAACACCAGGCATAATATTGGATTCTCTATTCTTGATTTTTTTGCTGAAAAATATAATTTTCAGTTTGAATCGGCCAGATATGCTTTCAAAGCAGAGCATCGAATTAAAAACAAACAGCTTGTATTTATAAAACCCACTACATATATGAATCGTAGTGGGAAAGCTGTGCGATATTGGCTTAATAAACTAGATATTCCAGCCGAGAATTCTCTTGTTCTTGTTGACGATGTGGCTCTTCCATTAGGAAAAGTACGCATTAGAAATAAAGGTGGTGATGGTGGCCATAATGGTTTATCTGATATTATTGACATCCTGCAAACAAACCAATTCCCAAGGCTCAGAATTGGTGTAGGAAATGATTATCCAAAAGGATTTCAGGTTGATCATGTGCTGGGAACATGGACGGACGAAGAAATGAAAGTATTGTCCGAAAAATTCACCTTCATTCATGATGCCATATATTCTTTCATTTTTGAAGGAGTGAACAGAGCCATGACTAAGTACAACAAAAACGAATAAAAGTCTGATCAAAAATTCTTTTTGTAAAAACGATTATACTATAATTTCTTATAATTGGTATACCTAAAAAACTAGGCTCAATTTTTAGCTCAATTGTGTTAATTTTGCAGCTATTATAATAATGAGTGTGACTTTTATACAAAGAATTACTCTTTGATGATGAAAACAGATGAATTAAACAGAAAATGATGAAATACGATTTAATAGTAATAGGTAGTGGTCCTGGTGGATATGTAGCTGCAATCAGAGCTTCTCAGTTAGGTAAAAAAGTAGCCGTTGTCGAAAGAGAATCTATAGGTGGAATTTGTTTGAATTGGGGTTGTATTCCAACTAAAGCACTACTAAAATCTGCTCAGGTTTTTGAATATTTAAAACATGCATCAGATTATGGTATCAGTGCAGAAAATCCCAAGGTTGATTTTGGTGCGGTTGTAAGTCGCTCCCGATCTGTAGCCGAAAAAATGTCAAATGGTGTTCAATATCTCTTCAAAAAGAACAAAATAGATCTGATTAAGGGATTTGCCAAATTGCAAAAGGGAAAAAAAGTTGAAGTTACGGATGAAGGAAAATCAAGCATTTATGAAGCTGATCATATCATTATTGCAACAGGTGCCCGATCTAGAGAACTTCCAAACATCAAAATTGATGGAAAAAAAATAATTGGTTATCGTCAAGCCATGAACTTAGCCAAACAACCAAAAAGCTTGGTCGTTATTGGCTCAGGTGCAATAGGATCTGAATTTGCCTATTTCTATAATGCCATAGGAACAGAAGTAACTTTAATTGAAGTTTTTCCTGAAATTGTACCGCTTGAAGACATTGAGGTTTCCAAACAATTAGCGCGTAGTTTTAAGAAAAGTGGAATTAAGGTACTAACCAATTCTACAGTGGAAGAAGTTGATACGAAAGGAGAAGGTTGTCAGGTAAAAGTTAAAACCAAGAAAGGCGAAAAAATTATTGCATGCGACATTGTGCTTTCGGCTGTTGGTATTGCAACCAATTTAGAAAACATTGGATTGGAAGAAACAGGAGTAAAACAGGAAAAAGGTAAAATTTTGGTTGACGATTTCTATCAAACCAATATCGAAGGTGTTTATGCCATTGGAGATATTGTTCATGGGCCTGCTCTTGCTCATGTTGCATCCGCTGAAGGTATTATTTGTGTTGAAAAAATTGCTGGAGAAAATCCACAGCCACTAGATTATGGAAACATCCCAGGCTGCACCTATACTAGTCCAGAAGTAGCATCTGTTGGTTTGACAGAACAAGCAGCAAAAGATGCCGGATATGAAATCAAGGTAGGGAAATTCCCCTTCACTGCTTCGGGCAAAGCATCAGCTGCTGGTCATAATGAAGGTTTTGTGAAATTAATTTTTGACGCAAAATACGGAGAATGCTTAGGTGCACATATGATTGGAGCCGGAGTAACTGAAATGATAGCAGAAATGGTGGCTGTAAGAAAGTTGGAAACAACAGGTCACGAATTGATTAAAACTGTTCATCCACACCCAACCATGTCGGAAGCAATTATGGAGGCTGCAGCAGCAGCATTTGGTGAAGTAATTCATATTTAATTCTAATAATCAGAATAAGCAATCAGGATGAGCAAGTTTATCGACAGAAGCAAGGCACTTATAAAATACCTGATTGTAATAGCAGTCATTTTTCTTATATACTATACTATTCCCAAAGAAGGGAAGTTCAAATACGAATATGCCAAAAATGAATTATGGAATCACAATGATTTAATTTCTCCTTTTTCGTTTCCCATTAAAAAAACTGTTGAACAACTTGACCAAGAGGAAAATGATATTAGAGAATCGTTTAAACCTTATTATGCTCACCATAACGACATATTAGATAATGCGATAGCAAATATTCAAATTAACTATGAGGCTATTGTTGAAGATGCAAATCCTCAACTCAAAAAAGGCTATATTAAACTATTAACAAAGCTTATTTCAGAAACCTATGACAAGGGAATTCTGGAAGACAGTGGACAAGGTGATCAAAAAAGCACGAGTGGTATTATCATCATTGTTAAGAAGAATAAGAGTTCAACAGAAGTATTAGTTAGTAGTTTATTTACCCTAAAAAAGGCTCGTGAATATGTCAGAGATCAGATTAAGAAGGATACATTTTTATCTTCTCATGTCAATTATTCTCAACTATTAAGTCTGGTTGCGCCTAACCTACACTATGATAAGAATCTTTCAGAAGCAGAGTTTAAGTCAGTACTTGAAGATATATCTACCACTGAAGGAGTAATTATGGAAGGTGAGAAAATCATCTCCAAAGGAGTGAAAGTCACGGATGACAAATTTCAGATACTGGAATCTCTAAGGCTCGAATATGAAAATCAGTTAAGTAAAGGCTCTTTTAATTACTTAAAACACTTAGGCTATTTGCTTCTACTATCGCTGGTTATTGGTGGTTTTATAGTGTATTTATGGAAGTTTTATCGTGAGATATACATGAAGAACAAGGATGTATTCCTTATTCTTTTTATTATAACCGCCTTCATATTACTGAGCACCTATGTCATAAAGAGCACTAACTTCAATATTTATTTGGTTCCTTTTTGCATTGTACCCATCATTTTAATTTCGTTTTTTGATGCTCGAATTGCCTTCATTAGTCACCTCATTGTAGTTGTTATTGTAAGTTTATTTTCACCCAATGGCTATGAATTTTTACTGATTCAGATTATTGCTGGATTAGCTGTAGTGATTGTTATATCTCAAATACGCTATTTGTCTCAGTTCTTTCTGGCAACTCTAATTGTATTATTTGTTTATTACATCACCTTTTTTGGCCTGAAACTAATTCAAGTAAGCACGCTCAAGGAAATTGATTTTATGAATTTTCTCTGGTTTTCAGGCAGTTTTATTCTGACACTATTAGCTTATCCTCTTATTTATGCATTTGAAAAGATGTTCGGATTTGTATCAGATATTACCTTGATTGAACTTTCTGATTTGAATAAAAAATTACTGCGCGATTTATCCTCTAAAGCACCGGGTACTTTTCAGCATAGCATACAAGTAGCTAACTTAACAGATGCTGTTTTGAATAAAATTGGAGGAAACTCACTGTTGGCAAAGGTTGGTGCTCTATATCACGATATTGGTAAAATGAATGCTCCCCAGTTCTTTACAGAAAATCAAAAAGACATCAATCCACACGATAATTTAGATGAAAAAGAAAGTGCTCGTATTATTATAAAACATGTTAGCGATGGTGTTAAATTAGCCAAAGAACACAATCTCCCGAGAGAAGTTATCAGTTTTATTAAAACACATCATGGGACAACCAAAGTAGAATATTTCTACCGCAATTATGTTAAGAAAAACCCTGATATTCAGGTTGATGAAAATGATTTTCGCTACCCTGGCCCAAAGCCAAGCAGCAAGGAAGCAGCAGTTGTTATGATTGTTGATTCGATTGAAGCAGCAGCAAGAAGCATCAAAGAACCAAGCGTTGAAATGCTCGAAGATTTGGTCGATCGACTAGTTGATTATAAAATGAAAGATAATCAGTTCGAAAATGCATTT
>JABINZ010000164.1 GCA_018698135.1 Bacteroidota bacterium | reverse complement strand
CTTTTGTCTCCAGTAAAATGGGAATTTGTAAAATCTAAAATTCAAACAGAAGTAATGAAAATAATGGAAAAGTAAGCTCGTTTATATAGTGAACTTGAATCAATCCCAAGCTCAACTTAGACTTAATAGGTTAGCCAGATATTTGCTCGTTTCGTGTAACCTACGGTCGACATTATGAACAAAAGAACAAAAGAACAATAGATTAACGAATTAGGAACTGTTGGGAACATTCAACATGCTACTTCATGACTCAAATAATCCCAAGCTCAACCTAACAGGACTTGGCCGACCTGATAGGTTTTTCAGATATTTGTTCGTTTCTTGTAACCTACGGTCGACAAAGGGAACAATCGAATAATAGAACAATCGAATAACGAATTATGAACTATTGAGAATGCGCAACCTACAACTTACAACTTATAACTTTCAACCTTCAACCTTCAACCTTCAACCTTCAACCCACAACTTCCATCACCTATTTGCTAACATCAAATTTGTTATTAACTTCGTCATGATAAACTCAGCGCATTATAACACCTATGAAGGACGGAAGTATAAGCAAGTATCCAATCTTTTTATTAATGATTTTTGTATTCATGCTAAGTTCGTGCAATAATAAGCAAGAATCAAATAGTGAAAACACTACAATCGTTGAGAAAAGTATTGATCAGGAAGTAGATCGAATTCGTGAGTTAGATGTAGAAACTTATTTTTCTGATAGTCTGGGTTGGGGATTCGACATTTTCAGAAATGGTAAAAAGTATGTTCACCAACCACATATCCCTGCTATCAATGGACTCATGGGTTTTGCTTCTGAAGAAGATGCCTTGGCTGTTGCCAATTTGATGATGGATAAATTGGAGCAGAATATTGTTCCACCTAGTGTCAGCCCATCTGAAATTGATAGTTTAGAAATTGTAATTAGTAAATAATAATATTAAATAATAAACACATGAAAAAGCTTATTGTACTATCTCTAATTTTTTGCTTAGGAGTAAGTTATACTATGGCACAAGGAAACTGGTATCCCAAAGACGATTTTGGTGGTGCTGCCAGATATGCAGGAATTGGTTTCGCCATTGGAACCAAGGGCTATGTTGGAACTGGAGTTTGGTTTGCTGATTTTTGGGAATATGAATCAACTACCGATGTATGGACACAAAAAGCTGATTATCCTTTGACAGTTGGTGGAGGAATGTCATTTGTTATTGGTAACAAAGGGTATGCTGGTGTTGGTACTGATGGAACAAATTACAATGCGTCATTCTATGAGTATGATCCAGCCGGAAACACTTGGACTGCTAAAAATGATTACAATGCCGCTGTCATTCTTGGTGTAGGTTTTTCCATTGGAAATAAAGGTTATTTTGGTACAGGATCAGATGGAACCAATTCATTGAAAGACTTTTGGGAGTACGATCCTTCCAATGATACATGGACACAAAAAGCAGATGTGGGAAGCAATCTCAGAAATAGAGCTACTGGTTTTTCCATTGGAAACAAAGGATATATATGTTTGGGTATAGATGCTGCCAATTATGACGATTTAATGGAATATGATCCAAGTGCGAATACATGGACTCAAAAAGCTGATTTTGGCGGTGCTGCACGTAATAGTGCTTCTGCATTTGTGCTAAACAATAAAGCTTATATTGTAGGCGGTATTGATGCAACTTTTGCCTATGTCGATGTTTGGGAATATGATCCTAGCAACGATAAATGGACAGCTGTTATGTATTTTAAAGGAGGACCGAGAGAATTATCACATACATTTGCCGTAGGCAATTTTGGTTATGTTGTTGCAGGCCGTGTCATTGCTGCTGATGTTAATTTTGTATGGGAATATAACCCATTAGCACCTGGCTTTTATCAATATCCAAACGATACCATGGCTTGTGCTGGTGGTAGTATAACATTGTCCGTTCAGGGTTATGGAGATGGAGTTGAGTATAAATGGCAAAAAGACTCAGTTGATATTACTGGATTCACAACTGATAGTTTCTATACGATTGCATCAACAACAGGAGCTGATTTAGGTTATTACAGATGTATTATCAGAAATGCACATGGTTATGATACAAGTGGAAATGGTTATTTGAATTTAACAACCGGACCACCAAGCATTACACTGCAACCACTTGAGCAATTAGATTGTAAAAATTTCGATGCCAATCTTATCATCGAGGTACAAAGCAATAGTCAGGTATATTACCAATGGTTCAAAGATGGAAAAGAAGTAGCAGGAGCAATTGATTCTGTATACAATATTACCGGTGTGCAAGCAGCTGATACAGGTTATTATTATTGTTTTGCAACGAATGTATGTGGTGTGCAATTGAGTGATTCTGTGATGGTGCATTTTTACAAACCACCTGCACAACCAACAATTACTCAATCTTGGAGTCAGCTAACCTGTGTTGAGGATTATGCTGGTTATCAGTGGTTGAAGTACAATACGCCAATCAATGGGGCGACCTATAAAACGCATATTATCAAGGATAAAGCCAAGTATAGTGTTCAGATAACCGATGGTTTTGGGTGTACACGAAAATCTATAGAAACCTTGTTTACTCCAAGCTCAATTGATGAAAATACAAAACAAAGGATAGTGAATGTTTATCCTAATCCAAACAGGGGCGTATTTACACTGAAATTAAACACCAATGTAGAGGTGGATATTAAGGTAGTAAATGCACTCGGTGAAATTGTTTTTGAAGAATTGAAAGTCGATGCCAGTAATTATACAAAGCAAATCGATTTAAGCAATGCTGAATCAGGTATTTACTTTGTGCAGGTGCAGGGAGAGAATATAAATTATAGCGATAGGATATTTATTCAGAAATAAAACGATAGATAAGATTTGACAACTTTTCAAAAGTTGTCAAATCTATAAATGCAAGGGGCTTTGAATTTTCAGAGCCCCTTTTTTTTGTTGGTAAGTTGAAGTTCTATAAGAATTTCTCCTGTAAAAAACATAAATTTTGTTCAAAGTAAAATACAAAATTTATATTCTCAATCGGAATCGCTTCGCTTTTACATGATTTTTTTTCATTTGTTTGTAGGTAATTTAAAACGAAAAAAATTCATGCATATTTGAGATTATATTTTAATTAATTTATGACTTTTATCTGCTATAAAATAATTGCCAAAACTAAAAATTAAACTACAAATGAAAAGATCAGTCAGCCTGCTAGTTATTGTACTATTTCTATTCATGTTTTCAGATTGTGCTAAAAGCTATCTGCCAGAAAATCAGATTATTGGTGTGTGGAGTTGGACTTTTGCAGAAACCAGTACAGGTGAAAATTTAATGGATACCTACCCATACAATACAGCCACCTTCAATGAAGATGGAACTTATAATTTCGATATTGGCTCTTATTCTCATTCAGGTACTTACACAGTCGATTCAGATAATGAGACATTGACTATGGATGGTAATGATCCATGGACGATTTTGGAAATATCCAATAACAGTTTACAAATCAGAAGTAGCTCAACCAATTGGTATGAGTGGCATTTTGACAAATAAGGATAGGAAGAGTTTCATAGACAATAAGTTTTTCTAGATATTTCTGTAAATTTGATTTAATCAATAATTTAAAGATTATGAAAAACTTTGCTTTCTTATTCCTATTTTTATTTCTTGGTATTTGTGCTATATCACAAAACTATTATTATACAGTTTCAAAAGGGGTAACTGATGAGTTCAGCATGACTGCACCCGGAAGCAAGATTATGGGAGAACCAGCTAATGATTCATTTACGGCAACGCAAACACTTCCATTTTCATGGAGTTTTTACGGAGAATCGGTTTCACAGTATAAAGTAAGTGATAATGGTTTCATTACTTTTGATTTAGCAGAAGCAGCTAATTCAGGTTCAAATACGGCTATTCCAAATGCCACAGGACCAAATAAATCAATTTATGCTTTTTGGGATGATATGGAGTTGAGCGATAATCCAACCTATATGACAAATGATATTAAAACATATACCGTTGGAAATGCACCAAATCGAATTCATGTTGTTCAATGGCACACTACACCAACAGGTCAAACAGCCAATTCAAATTATCTGTATTTTGCCTTGCGTATATATGAACAAGGATATTTTGATGTAATTTTTCAACAATATCGATTGAGTTCAGGAAATATGAGCGCCACAGTTGGGTGTGACAATACAGATGGTACATTGGCCACTATGTTAGATGCAAGTCCCAATTTTTATTATATTGGAGGTCAATACATTAAAGAAAATGTAATGGTTTATACCTTCCGTTATGGCTCAAAGCCTCAATATGATATTCAAATGGTGAAGCATGATATGGCTAAATTGGTACATGCAAATTCAACTTATCAACCGGGAGGGCAATTTATTAATCATGGAGCTGCTACCATAACAGATATTACAGTCAATTATATGATTGACAATGGAGTGACAGAAACTTCCCAAATTTCAGGATTGAGTTTACTTCCAAATGAAAGTTATGATTTTACACATCCAACCAGCTGGACACCAACCAATATTGGCGATTATCAGGATGTAGATATTTGGATTTCTGCCATTAATGGGAACCCTGATACGATTCCCGATGATAACAACCTCAGTGCTCATGTGTTTGTAAATAACGGTAATTCAGGAACAAAGAAAGTTTTTATTGAAGAATTTTCAACCTGTCCGTGTGGCTTTTGTCCCGATGGACATATTGTGCTGGAAGATATCATGCATCGGAATCCAAATATAATGGGACTCATCCATCATGCGGGTTTTGG
>JABINZ010000163.1 GCA_018698135.1 Bacteroidota bacterium | reverse complement strand
GGATTATACCAAAGCCAAGGTATTTGACTTAGATCAGGTTTTGACTGAATTAGTAGAAGGTAAAGTAATTAGTAACCCGATTACAAACCCTATTGGTTGCAATGTAAAGTGGGATGGAAAAGATGCACATTGGATGCCAGCAGATGCTTGCGATTTGGTGTAATACATAATTTATTTCTCTTAAATAGTTGCCTTCTCAACTACTGTCTCAAGGTCATTCTATAATCGATAGATTTGATCACGATTTTATTATATTTGTAATATGGATATTCAAGCAACAAAAATAGAATTAGCTAAGCTTATCTTAAGTCTCGACAACCCTTCAATAATTGAAAAAATCTCAAAATTTATTAAGATACAAACCAAAGATTTCTGGTTTGAGTTATCAAAGTATGAGCAACAAGAAATTAAAGAAGGATTAGAACTGCTTAACAGAGGTGAAAGAATAAGTCTTGAAGACTTTTTGAAGAAAGTTAAATGAGAAAACTTCCGGTCTATTTATCTCCTATTGCCGAGGAAAAGTTAACATCAATCTTGAGTTATTTGCGAGAGGAATGGTCTGAAAGATCAGCTAATTCTTATCTAGAAACTTTTCTGAATAAAACTGAGCAGATTTCAATTCACCCAAGGAGCTGTATAGAATCAAGTGAATACAAAGGATTGTTCAAGATGGTAATTGAGAAACATACTTCTTTGTTTTATAGAATTTATGAAGATGAGATTGAAATAATAACCATTATTGATAATAGACAAAACCCCGACTCCATTAAAAAAGAAATAAGAAAACAAAGTCGCTAACTCCAAATAAATTCAAATGCAATAATAGGGGTTGGGAAGAAGAAAAGGGATTAGGTTTTGCCAAGATGGAGATTGCCACTGCATTTATTCATGAACGTTAAATCAACATTAAAACGTTGATTAACGAACAATAAAAACAATTCTTTAGAAAATCAATGACTTAATATGGCTTTAGAGTTTCAAATAAATCCCAGCTTGTTTCGCCACCAAATCCATCAAATCAAAAGCAGTGTTTAAATCCTTTGCTTGGGTAATCATTCCATGCTTTTCCCATATTATGGCTTTTTTGTTTTCGCTAAGTTGAAGTGTATGCTGAGCAATTTCCAGGTTTCCGCTTTCCATAAATGGCACATAGGCTATGCCTTCAGGAATAAAAAGAGCAAATTCAGGATGGATGTTTTTCAAAGCACTATTGATCTTTTCTGCGGTTGCTAAATGAGCATGCTGGGTGATGGCAATAATTTCTGTTACATGGGCATGTAGAATGGCTTTCATTGTTGAATTGGTGCTTTGTGCCTTATTATGTAAAGCCAAATGAACCTCCATTTCTGAAGTTGGTGTAATAGTATCTGGATTTTGATTGTGTTTATATAATGTTGCACTTTCACCATCTTCAGCTATATGCAACAATCCAGTATACAATTCAGGATTTTTCGCTACATTTCTCATTCTTGATCCTGCAGCACTTAGCAAAATGCAATGGTTGGCTAAAGAAGGATAACTTGCATTCAGTTTTTTAAATATCCCCTTACCAAACAAGTAATTATCGTCAAAATTGATTTCCCCCAAATAGATGGAATAATTCCCTGCACTTCCCTCGGCCCAGCCTTTATCCCAAAGTATTTGTGCAATCTCGGAAATCTCAGCAAAATGCGATTCTATGATTTGTCCGAATAGCATGCGTTTTAAATTTCATCCCCTTCTTTCAGGTAAAAGCCAACTACATTTAATCCTTCACTTTTTCGATAATATTCGGGATCTGCAAATTTCATGTCTTTTGCTTTTTTAACTTTTGTCATCAAACTTCTATCTTTTGATTTCATGACCTGCACACCTTTGGTTGTTTTACTACCCACTGCATTAATTTGGTCGGTATTAAACAGCACTACTTTATCAATATCGCTAATGGCAACCAAATCGATATCCTCATCAATTCGTTCTATAAATACCAATCGAGATTCGTCATTGATAACGGTTTTAAGTTTTTTTCGATTGGTTTCAGTTTTAAAACTCTGCATACTGATTTTACCAATTTTGCCGTTTTCGAATGCAGTAAGAAGAAAACCTTTATAATGATAAATTCCTGTGATGTAGAAAGGCCTTTCGCCAGCTTCTAAGTCGCAGTAATCTATTATTTGAGATAAGCTGCTAAACTTCAAATTTTGGACCTTACACACGTTGTGATGAGTTGTGAATACCAGAAATGTTTTACTGTCGTAAAAATCTTCATTTTTATCCACCTTTAAACTTACTTGTTTGTCTTCTTTCGAGGAGCCAGTTGTTTCTTCTTCCAATTGTTCAAAAAACAAATCAGGCAATTCGAAATCCATATTTTCGTACAGACTATGTTGTTTTTCAAGAATAAAAGCCTTCAGTGCATATTTAGCTGCTTCAAAACTTTTAAAGCGGGCTTCATTGTCAATAATCACCTCATATATTTCAGCCATATTCAATACCTGACAGGTTAATTTATTGTTCGATGCGGCTTCTGCTATTTGTTCTACTTGGGTCTTGTTCATTTGGTTTAAATTATACGTCAAAAATAGGGAAACCTAGGTTGTTTGTAAGCAGATTTTTTTTTGTCAGCCCGAATCAAATTTATAAGGAAGTTGTATTTTAGCTTCTCCAAAATATCCCAAGGATGATTATTGTAAATAAAAAATGCTTTTTTTCTTTTGTATTGCTCTTGACAGTATTTTCTTCAACAGCTCAGGAACGAAGATTTGATCCCATTGATTTCTCCAAATTCAATTTTGACATTGTAACGTATGAATATGTAGTTAAAAAGCATTTTTTAGCCGGAACAACTCGCGAAATATATACACTCATCTATTTTGAATACACGGAAAAATTTGACATTGAAATGAATAGGGATGAGTATAAGGCTTTTTACAGAAATGGTCAGCTCAGGGATTCTTTATTTTATGGAACTTATGGCTACCCAATTGGTATTAGAAAGAAGTACTACCGCACAGGAAATCTGAAATATGAATTGACCTATGATTCATTCAATTTTGAAGACCTCAATAGCCATAAATCGAGAGAGGTCATGAAAGCCTTTTATGAAATAAAGTATCATAAAAATGGCCAAAAAATGCATGAGGTAAAGCGAACATTTGGACGCAAAACAGGTCAAATGATATTTTACAACAAAGAGGGTGAACGAGTAAGGACCAAACAATATGAATTGTAATTAGTGTTCTAGATGGCTGAAGTGACCACTTCTATCGATAATGTAGCAATGGTATTTTCATATGGCGTAAGCGGCCTTTGATGAAAATGATATTTGAAATCAAATCAGAAATTATACCTCAACAATACGCCATAAGTGCCATTAGAATAGTTATGCATTGCTGTGATATTCAACTCATAGGCTAATAGCAAATCAATGGATATGAAAAGCCTAAATCCAGAGGATATAAGAATGGCAGACATGGGTCTAAGCCCCAAACTAAAAAAGAAACGGTCTTCAAAAGAAAACTTGAGGTCAATTTCAGTCATGACTTTTGCCTTGTCCATTTTGACTAACAGTATTGGGCTAAAATAGGAATATTTTCCAAATTCATGTTTGTAGCTTAGAAATGAAGTTGATGTAGTAGCAAATTGGGTGCGATAAATTGTATCATAAACAACATCTTCGTGGATGATATGCTGTAGACCACTTCCTATTTCCCAGTTTTTAAATTGGAATAAAAATCCCAAACCCAAATCAAAATTGTCGCCACAATATGTTTCAAACAAAGGCTCAGGTTGTATCATTAACCATTTGCCATTTATGGATAGATGATAATAATCAGCACTAAAGCCGAGCCTAAGACTTACATCCTCTTTGATGTCAAATCGCTTTGAATATAAAAGCGATAGTGCGTTAATCTGATTATATCCAAGTTTATCATTTAGGTAGTAAGCTCCAAATCCGTTGATGAATTTATTTTCAAAACTCAGGTCGATGGCTATTGCATTCGTTATAGGAGCTTGCCCGATAAATTCATTGCTATCTTTATTAAAACCAAGCCACTGATTTCGATGATCTATCCAAATTCTATTATTCTCAGATGATCCACATAAAGCTGGATTTGCAAGCATGAGATTTTCCGAGAAAATGGAGTGTAAGGGAAGCCGTTGAGAAAAAGATGAAGCACTCAAGAAGATAAACAGCAAAATAAACAGCAGCTTTTTCATATGTTAAAATTACATATTTATTCTTCGTTTGGATTAAAATCTGTCCTAATTATTGCAATGGTTGTTCGCCTGTTTATCTGATGTTCTTCTTCTGTGCAATCCATGCCATTACCTTTCCCATTTTCACAATCACAATTATTTACCAATTTGCTTTCACCATATCCAATCGCTATTAATCTTCTAGCATCTATCCCTTTATAAATGAGATAATCAACACAAGCCTTTGCTCTTTTCTGTGATAGTTCTCTATTATAAGCATAGGTTTGTCTACAATCTGTATGTGCAGCCAGTTCAATTACCAATCTGGGATATTTCATTAGAATATTGGCAAGGCTGTCAAGTACAACCAGAGATTCGGGCCTAAGATTAAAAGAATCTAAATCATAAAAAATTCCTTCCAGTTTAACTATCTCATCATAACTTGGAAAAGGAGTAATTTGCAAATCAATTTCAAAATCCTTTGACATCTTAAGTCCATTAGTCGAAAAAGCGATTTTTTTACTATCAAAAAAGCTATCCTTTTGTGCAAATATCACAAAGGTTGTTTGTGGACTGATGTCTAAAAATTCATAATAGGCATTTTGGTCGGCTATTGTTGTTAAAGTTGTATCATCATAGCTTAGTAATACCTTAGCACACGGTTCAAGCTTTTGGTTTTTTGCATTCGTAATCAGACCATGGACATTAAACACGATTGGAGGAATTTTAAAGGAATAAATATCATCTCTTTTACTCCCGTTCCGATTTGAACTAAACATTCCTTTATAGCCTGCATACAGATTGCCATCTCTTTCAATCACAATTCCAAAATCGTCTGCTGGCGAGTTAAGTGGTGCTTTCATGTTTTCAGGAATTGACCAGTTTTGATTCACTTTTTCACTGGAAAAAATATCCAAACCTCCCATGCCGGGTAAACCATCTGAAGAAAAGTAAAGCGTATTGTTATAAAGATAGGGGAATTGCTCATTTCCTTCTGAATTGATTTCAGTTCCCAGGTTAATCGGATTGCCCCATGTTTTTGCCCTGCTTACAAAACTGCACATATATAAATCGGTGGTCTTCAGACTTGTCCCATTTTCTTTTTCTTCACCATAGCCGCCAAGCATGTTACTGCTGAAATAAATGCGCTTTCCATTTTCAGAGAGGGTAGGATGTCCATAATTGGCAAATGTATCTGTGCAAAAGGAGGCTACTTTTGGATCGGTCCATTTTTGACCTCTTTTTTTAATCATCATAATCCGACAATTATATTGTTTTCCATCCCGTCCATTACATTGCGTGTAATAGAGCTCATTGTTTTTACTGTTAAAGCAAATCACTCCATCATTAAAGGGAGTATTTATTAATTCATAAGGGATGGGTTTTTCATATTTCTCAGTTGTAACATCATAGCTGCAATAAAAAATATCAGTATAAGGTAAACCTGTCCATGCATATGCTTGTGCACCATCTCGAATTGGTCGATCAGATGTAAAATATATCGAATTATCTTTGGCAAGCATGGGCGAGAAATCGTTGAATTTGGTATTCAATAGCACAAATTTCTCAATTATAATGTCTTTTGGATTCGCCTCCCAAATAACTGCCGAATCGCAATAGGATATCAGGCTTGCGATATTGGAATCAGTTGGATACTCACGCATGTATTTGTTCAGGTATTCCTTTGCCAGACTATAATTCCCCTGTCTTTTAACTGCATCAGCCAATTGAAGATATAGCGCAGGATTCGGATCGTTTTTAAATGCTTTTTCAAACCAATTTTCAGCATCTTCATACTCATTGTTACGCATAAAGCAGATACCCAATTGTTCTGCAATTTTTCCTTTTTCCTGCTTATCGTTTATATTATTATAGACCTTTTTATACAAGCGAATCGCTTTGTTAAATTTATAGAGTTTGAAATCTTTATCTGCCTTTTCACTAACTCTTGATTTATCTTTTTTGGGTTTTTCATCTGCATAAATCCAGAGTATAGAAATACAAATTAACAAGATAGAGAGAAGTATTCTTTTTTCGTTAAGGATTTTATTTCTCATAATAAGCTGCTTTTCCTCAATATGTCGGAACTTTAATTTTTGTAAACACAAATACTTATGAGCTTGTGTTTACGTTTTATTTAGGTATGACATAGAGTAAATGAATCATACAAATGAAAAAATCTCTTGAACGATATGACGAAGTTTGCGAATTGATTGCTTCAGGTAAATCAGATCAGGCATGCAGTATTTTCATGTTATCATGGAGATCAAGACTTCTGTCATACCTCAGAAGATACAGATGGAGTCAGGAAGAAGCAATGGAATTGATTCATGACGCATACCTATTGATCGAAAAAAAGATCAATACTGGCGATCTCAAGACCTTCAATATTACCTATGTAAAAAAAATCTGCAAGAATCTTGGAGCCAATAGCTGGCGTAAAAATATTCGCAAGAAAAATGAATTTCTTGCATATGCTTCCATTGTAAAAAAAGAGCTAAACGAAACTTTCAAAAATGATTTTAATATTGAGTTATTTGAGGAAGATGAGATGGCTTCTGACCATAGGTTAACATTGCGAGCATTTGATTTACTAAATGATAAATGTCGCGCAATCATTCGTATGAAACATGTTGACCATTTGAATCATGATGACATAGTAAACAAAACCGATTCAATTTCAAATGTAAATTCTTCGAAATCTATATTAAACAGATGCATGAAAGCATGGAAAACATTTATTGAGAAGATTAAATCAGAGGCCAATCCAAATGAATAAAGATCAACTTATATATGCATATTTTGAGAAAAGTTTAAATAATGAAGAAATTAAACTTTTTAAAGAGTATTTCAGAAATGATCTTCAGTTTGCTGAACAGGTCAGAATGCATGCAAATATGCTTGTTAGCTTAAAAGCTTCTAATTTATTGGATCATAAAATAAATTCATCCTCAAAAAGTAAGAGTCTGAAAAAATGGTTTAGTGGGTATCGGCTTTTTGTTAGTATTCCTTTTTTCGTCATTATTTTAATTTTATTGGGCATCCTGATATTGTCAGAAGAAAGAGGAAATAATGAAATGCAAATTGTTAATTCTGATAGTATCATAAATTGGGTAGAAAGTAAGGCTCAGATACATATTGACAGTAATATCGTATTACACGATGGATATGAAATCGATTCAATAGGAAGTTCAGCTGATCATGCATTTACAAATGCAGACTTTACACCTTCAAAAGTGATCCAAATTGATAATGGAAAAAGTATAGGTGTAATACCTCATCCTGATATTAAAATGTTAAAGGCTAAAATTGATTCCTGTAAACTGTATAAAAATTATTTTGGAAAAAGAGGAAGTCATGTCAGGATCTCGCTAAAAGCATTAAGTCAGTACAAAACTGAGCAATTATTTATTCAAATTAAAGAATTTTCAACCGTTGAAGATTTCCTGAATAGCGACTTTGTGAATAGCTCTTCCGATGCAGGTTTTTTGGCTATTCAAAGAATCCTATTTATCTCTGTAATTGATAAGGAGAAAAACAATACAGTTTTCCCTTCGTTTCAATGCAATGAGGATATACAAATCTCGATTCCACTGTCAAAAGCATATAAGGATATGACGGTTATGCAGATAAAGAGTGATGAAGATGCTCTGAATTTCAATCAGAAAATAGGCAAGCAGAATGATACAATCTTTTGCTTTTATAATACCAATTATTTTGGAGGATATAGCCTTGCCAATCAAATTAAAGCTGATTATGGGGATTTTATGTTGCGTGCTGGTGAGATATTCTGGCAACCACAAATTGTTAATTGCTTTATTAAAAATGGAAAGGAAGATTTTATTGTAACTGGTATTCGGGGTCATAAAGATACCTATACTTTTCCCTCCTCATACAGAAAACGATCGACATGGGTGTATATGAAAATTCGCAGCAAAAGTTTGGACTATATGTTGAAAGTTAGATTAAGCGAATGCACCTATTATCCAAAAACAAATTTCTACTTGATTTCAAAAGATTTGTTTGAAAGGAAAGCCGTTTTAATGTGAGCTTATTACATAAATTAGCATCCTGCGATGCTCCGCAAGGCCTATTTTTTTGATATATCTACAAGTAATTGGGACCTTATAGAAACAAATAAATAGTATTAATATTTTCTTTATTTGGCTTAAGCTGTTAATCAAGATACCCCTCAATTAAGTCATTCACTTCCTTTCCCGATTCATACATCAATAAATGTCCACTATTTTTTATGATATGCAGTTGTTCAATCCCACAAAGTGTCTGATGAAAAATTCCTTCTCTTTGTACATTGGCTACTTTGTTGAATTCTCCCCAAAGCAAGAGCGAATCTTTGACAATGGAATTGTTTGATAAGAAATGTTCTAGCGTATACGTATTAGAAGTAAATAGCAAATTTGTTCGTGAACGGTTTTGTTTGGCCTCTTTCATTTTATACTCATACTTAACAAAAAGCTGACTTTTTTTATCAGGATTTTGTCCGAACAATATCTTTGGGAATTTATTTTTAACAAAGGTTTTTGTCGCAATAAAAGTGAGCAATATTTTTAGGGAGGACTGAAATTTATCTGATTTCTTTTTAAATATTAATGATCTGAAAACACCCAAGCGAACAAGTCTTTCACCCGGACAGATATTCATTAAAACACGTTTATCAACTCTTTCAGGATATAGATTTGAGAAATTAATAGCGATGCTGGCTCCTATGCAATTTCCTATTAAAGTGACTTTTGACATTTTCAGCGAATCAAGGAAGCATTTCAGAATTTGTGTGTTGAAATCCAGTGAATAAGGTTTATTCGATTCTGATGATTCGCCAAAGCCTGGCCAATCCAGTGCTAAAACCCGATGGGTTTTCTGGAAATACTCAATTTGTTTGCTCCATATTTGCCAAAATCCACCACCATTATGCAAGAAAATAAGCACATCTCCTTTCCCTACATCAATATAGTTGATGCTAACACCTAAACACTCAATTCTTTTTTCAGTTGGCATGTTTAATGGTTTAATTTAACCAATCGAATAGCCTCTTGTATTTTATTCACTTCTGGAATATCTTCCAAACTACCAACACCAAATCGTCCAATAATCCAACATAACTTGGAATCTAATATAATACAAGCTTGGGATTTATCTAAAATTTCATTTTCATCATAATAAATCAGAAATGAACTTTCCTTGTTTTCAATTGTATCGGTATTCGTGAAATAGCCCTGCACATTTGTGTTTTCATCTAAAAAGGCAAAACTGAAATAGGCATCAAATGCAGGCATTGTTAATTTATATGGTCCATCCTTTTTGTGAATGAAGGCTAAGGAATACAAAGTTTCGCAATTGGGTTTCACAATTACTTTGGTATGATGATCTACAAATTTCGATACATGTTTCCATTCGCCATAGCCAATACCTTCTTTCTTCATATGTCTCTTGACTTTCTGGATTTCCCATTTAGGATATAATAATACAGAAACAAACAGTCCTGCAATCCCACCCAAAAGGAAAGTAGCTAGAATTAATAATATGATTATGCCAAAAGTCAATTTTTTATTATTTGTGGTAATTCAATAGTTAATGCCTTATTTTTCATTTCATCTTCCGCTTTATAACATCTGTAAGCTAAAGTAAAATTCTCTTCATTTTCAGCTAAAGGCAGCCAGAACTCATTCTCTTCAGGTTTTGTTTTAGATAAATAGATGCTGAACTGATTATTGCTATCTAATTCAAATTTTTTGTCGGAATGTATAACATATTTATGATCCTCATTAGGTATCAGAAATTTGTCATTTCCATACACCGTAATACTCCAAAATCCTTTCTTATCAAATTTTACTTGAGGCTGTACAGTAAAAACTATTTGATAATTGTGGGAAGAATGAAGATCATCACCATTATTGTCCGTAAACGCATTCCAGTAAATGGTTTCATCAGAATCATTTGCTCCAAGACCGATATGTGCAATGGCCGCTCTTTCGATTTGTGAAGTAGATTTCCGACCAACACCTAAATGTGTTTTCCAAGAACCGTTTTGAACTCCTCTACCTTTTGATTTTTCAGCAACAAAGTCTAAAATATGACCAAAGTATTTGATGGATAGAAGCAATCCCCACATAAAAAAGAACAATATGATCAGGTAAATAGTCATATTTTTTTCACTATTTCTTTTGTCAGGATTTCCGAAAGTTCCGAATTAATTTCGTTTTTATCAATGCCAATATCCTTTTTATATTGGTGTTTACTGCTGTAATTTTTCTTGTTAAAGTTTATCAAAGAGAATATTTCTTCTTTGGAATCAACTTCAATTTGAAGGAATTGAAAAATATCAGCAAATACGGTTTCTGGTTTGAGCATGAGCTCTTGATAAAAAACTTGAATTGTACGGTCATTGCTTAATTCACGAATCACCTTATCTGCTTGCTGATACCATTTAATCAGCATATGTCGCGTTTTATCTGCAAAAGGATATTCAACCGGAAGATTTGCGAAATTGGCATAGATACGGGCATTTAAGCTAATGGTCGAAGGAATTGTTTGGAATGGACTACGAATTGGATAAATGAATTTAGCCTGATCGAATCGTTTGGCAATAGACTCCATTTTAGGAATGAAGGTTGGGTTTTTTGAAAGAAAATATTTTTTTCCTTGCCGATCAAAAACATAATTATGACGCTGAATGCATCGAAAATAGAAATTGATATTTCTTTTCTTTACTGGTTCCGGAACAATTGAATCGTGATAGAGAAAATGATCGAGTACATCGAGTTCAGGATAAAAATAATAGAAATAAATAGAGGAAAAGTTATATAAAAACAGTACTTCATCTTCTTCGGGTTTTGTCAGGCCGATATCATGTATTTCTCTGAATTTTCCAAAAACAATCCGATCAAAAATAATGGAAAGCTTATATAAAGGTTTTCCAATGAGCTTATCAATTGAAATAATTAGTTTGAAAACATATTTTTGGCTAATAGCAGGTGCAAATACCAATTCCCATAGTTTAAAGCAATGGAAATTCCCGCTATCCTGACTCAACACATTGAATAAGTATGTGGTAGCCGATCGTGGAACGCCTATGATAAATACAGCTTTTTCAATTTTAATTCTTCTATATGATGGAAAAATGAGTTCATCTAATAATAAAAATATCCAGTTAATAACAAAAGTGATGGCAAAGAATGGGTAAAATAAGAGCACTGCAAAAATTCGTTTCCATGAAAAAAAACGCAAACTACTCTTATTGAACGAAAAGGTATTAACCAATAGTTTGATGAATATCTTGATGTTATACAAAACAACTAATATTTAATTAATACACCACCGATGGCAAAACCTGCTGCTGTTCCTGTCATTAAACAATTTTGTCCTCGCTTTAATAATCCTTTTTCAATCACATCATGCAAGCACATAGGAATTGAAGCCGAAATACAGTTTCCATGTGTTTCAATATTTGAATAAAGCAATCCCTTAAAATTAGGGTAGAGGTGATTGAAAATTGCGATTCCAGCTTTGCTAGCCTGATGAGGTGCAATAACATCCACATCTTCTAATTGTATTGTTGAATCGCTAAAAAAATCTGAAAAAAATTCTGGAATTTTTCGCTTGGCCAGTTTTAGCAATTTTTTACCTTCCATACTGAAAGAGTGCAAAACAGCATCGTATGGATTGTTCTTGTAAAAATACTTATTTCCTCCACCTTTGATTATTGAATAGTTAAAACCCTCAGGATAGGTTTTAAGCATTGATTTATAAACTCCACTTTGTTTTTCACTATCCAATTCAAGGATAACAGCTGCAGCACCATCTCCAAAAAGCGTTGCACTTTCTTTATGATCAGGATTTAATCCTTTGGACGATACTTCGGAACTTACAATAGCAATACGTTTGTATTTAATCCCATCCAAAAGACTAGTGGCCACCTCGAAAGCCGAAACAAAACTTAAACAAGATGAGTTTATATCCATTGAGGGAATTTCTATATTGGACTGTTTTAAGGATTTTAGAATATAGGCTGCCTGATAGGGAAGAATATAGTCGAAAGTAGCTGCCGAGCTAATGAGTAAGTCAATATCGCTTATGTTAATATTCGCATTTTTTATGGCTTGCTTTAATGCATGAACAGCTAAATCAGCATTGGTTTCGTCAACTACATGCCTGCGCTCTTTTACTCCTGAAAACTTCAAGGACCAACCATTTGGTAGTCCGAGTTTTTTCTCCAATTCTTCAGAAGTAATTGTTTGTTCAGGTAAATATTTCCCTATCCCTATAATTTTAACGTGCTTTAAAATACTCATTTCTTATTCTCCTAAGTTTAGCCCCGTTCTTTAAGGTTTGTGTTTCGCTAAACTTAATTTTTATTTGTTTGATATTGAATTTCGATAACAAAGATTCTATGCTTTCTGTAATCAGCATTTTTAGATGTTGATTTTCCTTGCTTTGTTCGAAAAATAGTTCTAATACATCTTTTCCTGTTTGAATTAATTCATAATAACTAATGTCATCAGAAGCCATTGTAATTGCCCGACTGAAGAAATCAGGATATATATCAACCAGCTCTCCAGCACTATTTTCTAGTCTAATAACATCATCAGCCCGACCTTCAATTTGCTTGATGACATCAAAGGAGCTACCGCAATTGCATGCTTCACCTTCCATAAGAATATCATCAAGTTTATAACGAATAACGGGCTGGGTGTGTCGATAAAGATCGGTAATTATTGGATGATATCTCTTCTTTTCATCGTCAAGATATTCTTTTTCAATAATCAGGAAATCCTCATTAAAATGGAGATTGCCCAGCGAACAGCTGCTGGCAAGGAAACCTTCGGTACATTGATACACCTCATCAAGCTTTAGATTGAATACTTTTTCAAGAAATTGCTTATCACTTTGATCGAGTACTTCCGCTACCGATATAACTTTTGTAAAACCCGGTTTTATTTGTTGTGAAAGATACGACTTTGCGATTTTTACCAAAGCTGATGGTTGTGCAATTAGTATATCGGCATTCAAATCAACTAAACGATTGAAATTTTCGGCATGAGCTTTCAATAGATCGAAGAAATTAAACTGCAATATTCTTGAGTTTGATGATTCGTATAGTTTTGAGTTAGCACGAAGGAAAAATGCAACTTTTCGTTTTTTAAGGCTAAAATCAACCACCCGATCTAACATGGCAGCAACCCATTTGGCTCTTTCTTTTTCATTGGCCAGAAAAATTCCTTTATTTCCTGATGTTCCAGTCGAAAGACCAATTGTAATATTTTTGATGGAGGCTGAAAAATCGCGACTTTGCTCAGTATGCATGGCCACTTTCATTGCTTCAGATTTCACTATCCCAGCTGTATTGATGTCATCAAAGTTTTTAATAAAAACTTCTTTGTTAATGATAGGGAAATCCTTTAGTTTGAAATTTTGATGAACCATCTCCTTGTAAAAAGGAGACTGAGCCAGAAACCTTCTTAAGCGATGGAGTTTTTTTTGTTGAATTTTTTCCAGTTTAGACCTGCTCTTTTTCTGATCATTTCGGATACGAAAAAGAAAGTAATGCAGCAATATGGAAAGTTTGAACTTCAAATTATTTGGTTAAAAGCATGGTCTTATCACAATGGGTTGGTATAATTAAAACATCAGGATGTTGCAGGTGAAATTCATTTAATTGATCAATAGTTTGAGTAAGTTTCGAATAGTTATCGATAAAAAGGGAAACAATTTTGGAAGGATAAATTTTTTCTTGCACAGTTTTTCTTGCCCAGGCTGCATCTGCACATAAAAGCACATCGCCCAAATTCGTATCCTTCAGAAACAAGCCCAATTGCCCTTTATAATGTCCGGGCAAATCAATAAAAAACATATCCTCAGTCCATTTCCAAGCACGAAGTTTTGCTATTTTCGTTTTTTCAAATTCTTTTTCCGGAAACGCAGCTCGATTGCTGATATCATTAGGGATTAAGGGTTTAAGTACGCCATTCAATACACCGGAAAAATTGTTTCTACTTAGGGCAAAATCCAAAGCTAATTGGGAACACCAAAACTTTGAGATAGGAAAATCGTGCAATCCTGCAATATGATCTGCATGAAAATGGGAGATCACAATATGCTGGATATCCTCAGCATTAATTCCAATGGATTTTAGTTGATTCATGCAAGATTCATTCTCCTGATGAAAAACGGGAGTAACCCATCTGTAAATTCTATTTGGGAAACTTTTGGTTGCAGAGAAAAAACGACTACTATAACCCGTGTCAAATAAAATGTTACCGAATTCAGGGTGTTGAATCAATGCCCATGTAGCACAGAATTTTATTTTTTCTGAAGACTCATTGGGAAAAACATGCTTTTTGTTGGCTGTGCAAAAGCCACTTGAAAATAGCTTAATCTGAATTTGAGCCCTTTTGTTCATGGTAGTAATATACAAATTCATCAATACTTTTCTCTGTTGTAACAATTGGTTTGTATTTCAAATGTTTTTTTGCTTCGGTGATATCCAATGTGAGGGAATATTTTAAGACACCAATTCCATAGCGGCTTAAAACCGGTTCTTTTTTACTAAAGTATTTAGACATGAATTCACTGATGGCTGCCACGGTAAACACCAGTTTGTAATTAATTTTCTTCAGCTTTGCCGAGAATCCAAGTTTGCTTAATGTTGATTGCAATAGTGGCCACAGTGCAACAGGCTGATCATCTGTTATATTGAAAACTTTTTTGTTGATGTTGTTTTCCGTAGTCAGAGCAAGAAAAACAGCTTGAGCAATATTTTTAACAGAAGAAAAGTCGCAGATGTTTTTTCCATTTCCAATGATTTTTAATCGGCCTGCTTCGTATGCACGAATTACCCGTGGAATGATAACAGTATCTCTGGCACCCACAATGGCACGTGGCCGAATAATAACACGCATCATATCTGGCTTGTCAAAATTCAGCACTTTCTGCTCAGCTAAATATTTTGTTGTAGCATAATGGTTAACAAATTTTTTGGGCAAAGGATCAGATTCCTTGATGTTTAATCTATCGTTAAAATTGAAATAAACACTGGGCGTTGAAATGTAAATAAACTTTTCAATTGTAAGAATTTTTTCCAATAAGTTTATAGTGGTCTGTACGTTGTCTTCATAAAAGGAATCATAGGTTCCCCATGGAGAGGACTTTGCTGCACAATGCACGATATGCGTAATATTGGAAAAGCTGTTTTTAACAAAATCAGGATCTTTAAGATCTCCGATTAGGATGTTATAACCTTGTTTTATCAGTTCATCAGCTCGGCTTTGATTACGACCAGTGCCCACAACTTGGTTGTAGCCAAATTCCATTTGCAGTTTCTCTAAAACCCAGCCACCCAAAAAACCTGTTGCTCCTGTAATCAGAATCTTCATTTCTCTCATTTCATCATTAAATCTGAATTACTCAGATAGTTTAAATCTACAAAAAAGAGTTCTATCTGTATATTGATTACACCTTGTAATTTTGTCTTTTGATATATTTCCTGTAGTATTTCTTGTCATTGACAATTATGTCTTTCTCTTTTGAGAGATACCGATCTTGTCTTCATAAACTATATATGTTTTGTGAAAAGAGTGAAAGAGACGTCAATAAAACGACTGCTAGTAGCAATAATATTTTATTCAGAATAGTATTTTTATCTGGTTACACTGTTGACGATAATTTAAAAAGGAAGTTACCTGAAAATTAATAATTGCAAAGAAATCCCTAATTCGTCTGTGCTATATGCATGTTTTCAACCATTAATTTTTGGACTCATTCATGTCCCAGATATATGGACTTATATTCAAAAAAAATCCAGACTTATTATGCATAAATCTGGATTTTACTAAAGATTAGTTGTTATTATTCAAGAAATAATAGCTTTAATTCGTCTATTTTATCACTGAAAAAGTCATTGTGGTATTCCCATCATCTCCAACAACAACATTCTTAACTACGATAATTCCTTTTGTTCCACCTACAGTTAAATAACCAATAAGGTCGCCAGTTACAAGACCTTTAACAGAAGTTCCTGATATTCCATCAACGGCAGAAAGTGACTGTTCATTTATTTTAGCAATTTTTGTTGCATTTTTTGTGGTCCATGATGCAAGTGTAAATGCAGGATCACTTGGAGCGCCTATAATAGCACCATCTGTGGCTGAGTATGTATAAACAATATCCACTAATTCCTGATTTAAGGCTGCATCAGCTGAATTATATGTTTTGAGTGTGGTTCCATTAATAAAACTTGGCAATGGACTTGTTTTGGCTCCCAATGTAATGTCATTATCACTAACAACATTGGCTTTAATTGTTTTTACAATTGAACCAACATAATTAATTCCAGTTACTGTAATTGTGAATTCAATTTCACCATCACCATCAGTAACTACATAATTAAGTGTTTCATTATAATTTTCATTATCACTAATAGCAGGTATTAATAATGGGTTTCCACCTTTTGAGATTGTAACAGAAGCTACTTCATCAGTGCTGGTTGTTGCATTAATTGTGATTTTAAGTGTGTCATTAACTCGTACAATAGTCTTGTCTTGAGATACAGTTGCATCTAAGTCTGACAATGCAATATCATCACAGCTTAGGAAGAATGTTGATACGCTAGTAATTAGTAATAAAACCAGCGAGAATTTTAACAGATTTTTCATTATTATTATTATACTTTAAGTTGATAAACATATTAAATCAGGCTCAATTATGTAACGAAAGATTGAGTCCTTATAATTATAATTGCTAAAAAGCTATATAGTATCGAGGAGGCTAGAGTATTTTTTTATCAGTCTGAATTTTTTCAAATATATGAATATTTCCGCTACATTAGCAAAGCTTGAACCAAAAAAAGCAATGCTAATGTCTATGAAAATTTTCTTTATGACAATACATAACGGCTTTATAGCTGTGCATGGAATATAGTGCCCAAAATTGTCTTGTCCTGAAATAGGTTTATATAAATAACAATTGTATGAAACCTAAAATTGAAGTACGACAAATCTATTCAGAAGAGTTTAAAAGGAAAGTTATAGAAGAGTATTTAACTACAGATAATAGTAAGATGTCCCCACTGTTTGTAGTCTGTAGCACTGGCCATGTAGCAGAGGGACTACAAACCTGATTACTAAACCAAACTCTGTATTTTCTAATCTCATCAATCTAAAAATTCAATTTCCAATAAACCTTTTATTCCGCAATAATCCCTTGCACTGCTATATAAAATAATCTTCTGCACGATCAACAATTCCTGCAACAACCGGGTTGTTATGAAGATATTCAAGTCGTTGGTCAATCATTTTATTTGTATCCAGTTCAATGGGTTTGTTGTCCTGCCTCCAGAATTGGTAACTAGTATTCCTTACATTTTTGCGGCCTGCTGCTCTGAATAACTTCAAGATCCAGTTTTTTCTGTTTTCATACTTACTTGATTCAATTGATTTTGTTACTTCTGTGGAAGTAAATTTCTTAAAATCTCTTAAAATATTGCTCAGTTTGAATCCTTCTTTTGATGATAAAATGAAATGAACATGATTGCTCATTATAATCCAGGCATGAATATTTAATCCTTTTTGTTCCTGACAATGTTTCAAACTATCAACAACAATATCTTTATACTCTCTCCATGTAAAAACATCAACCCACTCCACAACGGCAAACGTTATAAAATGTACTGCATTCTGGTTTCTTATTTTGAATCCACCTGCTTCAGCCATTTATCGAAGTTAATGAAATTGTTGATTAATATCTGAGTTTTTTGTGTCTGGCAGCTTCATTTATTTTCAATTGTTTGTAGTCCCCATCCCTCAAAAACACCCATTTCTACAGACTACAAACAGAAGGAGGAAATTGTGTTAAGGAGCGACTAGGTAACTTTGAGATACCAGAAAAGTAATAATTGGATGTTAGAGAATCAAAATATTGAGTTTAAAGAAAGTTGGCGGTCACGATATTGTGCCCTATTTTTAGAATTAGTACAGCAAGCCAAACATCCAGAGAGGAATTCTGTTACCTTGACCAAATTCAATATCTGCAATTACAGTATAAGCATTTTCAATACCTGCTATCTGTTTTTGAGTTTTGCTTTTCCCTCCTACTTCAAAGGTGTATAAATCCTGAACAAAGAAATCCCCTGCTTTTGGAGCGGTGACTTTATTATCGACAGAAATTTGGTTCATAAAGAAAGTTTCTCTTAATGTTCCTGTATTTGCACTTTCATCAAGGGCAAGCATCAGAGTTGGATTGTTGATATATATTTTCTCAGGTTTTTGCAAAATCGAACTTGCACTTCCTTCCTGGGTTAGTAAATTGATAATTCCTGCATTAGATAATAAATGAAGGTATTTTAACAGCACATCTCTGCTTGTTCCTACTTTCTGACTAAGCTCAGCAATATTTGGTTTAAATGGAACTGCTGCAGAAATCAGGAATAGTAACTTTTTAATTTTTATCCTGGTTTCATAACTAATATTTTCTACTGCAGGAATATCATTATCAATAATAAGGTTTACAATTGCGTTCAGCTTATCATAAAACAAAGGGTCGGTACTGTCCGCAAAAGGATATGAGCCAAATTTCAGATATTGATTGAACAATTCAATCGGCTTTATCTTTTTATTTATTTGAATGGCTTTTTGCTCATGTTTATTGACAAGTTCAGAAAGAGTGAATTTATCAAGCTTTACACTATGATACATTTCAACGTATTCTCGAAAAGAAAGTGTATGTAAATGATAAACTGAAGCTCTTCTGCTCAGGTCTGCTTTTCCTTTTTCAATGGCAATGGCTGACGAACCGGTCGCAATTATTCTTAATTCAGGATAAAAGTCATATATGTTTTTAAGTTCAATTGACCAGTCAGGATATCTGTGAACTTCGTCAATAAAAAGGTTTTTGCCTCCATTCAGGGTAAATTGTTCAACAAGATTAGAGAGTTTGTTAGTCGAAAAATACAGATCATCAAGTGAAATATACAGAGTCTTTGTAAGACCCTTAATTTCATTTTGTATATACTGCAAAAGAAGAGTGGTTTTACCAACACCACGCTGTCCTTTGATAATTACAAGTCTGTCGTTCCAGTTTATCTGGTTATATAAATACCTTTGGTACTCAAAATTTACCTGACCTAAAAGTCGTAAGAATTTATTTCTGAGATTTTCCATAATGCAAAAATAAGCAAAACGTTTTGCTCAGTCAACAAAAAACATGCAAAAGTGCTGGTTCGGTAAAACGATACTAGACGTTTTGATCTAAAACAGGTGAGATGCACACGATATAGAAAAAATGCTGAAAGTGATCACCCTTGACCGTTTTGCATTTGCTAGTTTAAATTACTCATAATAAACATCCTAGTATGATCAAATAATTTCGGCTATATCTGGTAAGTATCTTCGGTTTTTCCATTATAGGGATTATTTGGTGCAATTAGGATTAAATGAAAGGCAAATAAAATCGGTTCTATTTACAAAAGAGCAATATGAAATAACTAATTCTGTTTATCAGGAAGTAAATATTATTTAAAAAACTACTGCAACTATTGAATTAATAGAGCTGGTTGAAAAAGGAGTCTTTAGTTTTAACGATGCTAAAGGGCGTGGTGCAAAATATTTTCTGAATAAATAATTGGCCAGAAATTGGCCGAATTGGCCGAAAAGAACATTTGTAAATCCAAAAAAAATGGTTTTCCCTGCAGTATTGTGGAAATGCCGGACAAACTGACCACCCCAGGCCATTTTAAATTGACCAGTTTAAATAATTCATTATGAACATCCTAGTATGGTTAATTAATTTCGGCCCTTCCTGGTCAATTGTGTCGGCTTGTCCAGTTATACTACACAGCATATCACAAGATTTGCTTCTTATTTGTTACCAGGCTCAAACCATAAACAAAATTTCCGGGATCTATTTTATCATACTTCAAATTGAATTTCAATTTATAAATATTCAATAAGATCCTTTGCGTGGCCAATACCCGGAATTATCTACAGCCTTATTTCGGAATTATTTGCAGCCTTATTTCGGAAATATTTTGAATTGACATTGAATATGAGTACTTTTGATTTAAAATTTCAGCAATGAAAGCAGTAAAATACATGCCTCGAATCAGTGATAAATTATTGAAGGAACAGCTTGATTCTTCCGGAGCTGTATTAATTGAGGGGGCAAAATGGTGTGGTAAAACGCTATCATCTTTACAAGTAGCTAAATCTGTTATTTATTTACAGGATCCTGATGTTGGACCTGGATATTTAGCAATGGCAGATACAAAGCCTTCGCTTTTGTTAGAAGGAGAGACTCCTTTACTATTAGATGAATGGCAAATGGCTCCAGTTTTATGGGATGCTGTGAGATTTGCAGTTGATAAACGCATGTTAACCGGTCAATTCATTTTAACTGGTTCTGTAACACCCAATGATAAGTTGTTATCGCATTCAGGAACCGGGAGAATTGCCCGATTGCGTATGCGGCCAATGAGTTTATTTGAATCAGGTGAATCTAATGGAACAGTGTCTTTACGAAGTTTGTTTGAAGGAAATCATAATATTGGTGCAAAAAGTTCATTAACGATTGAACAGATTTCAAATGCAATATGCCGGGGAGGATGGCCAATGGCTGTTCAATCCGAAATTTCCAAAACAAGAATTGCTGTAAATTATGTTGAATCTGTGATAAACGCAGATGTGCAACGAGTTGTTGGTTTTGAGAAAAATCCAGAGATAATCAGATTATTGCTTCAATCTTTAGCGAGAAATATTTCGACTATGGCTTCTGCTCAAACCATAATGGACGATATAAAAGCAAATCATTCAATAATAAGTGACAAAACACTAAATATATACTTAAACATTCTTCGACAAATCTTTGTGATAGAAGATGTTTCTGCATGGCAGCCTTCTTTGCGATCAAAAACTGCAATACGAACGACAAATAAACGACAGTTTGTTGACCCTTCAATTGCTACTGCTGTGTTAAGAACAAATGCCAATGGGATATTAAAGGATTTCAAAACTTTTGGATTTTTATTTGAGTCCTTATGCACAAGGGATTTGAGGATATATGCACAAGCTATGGATGGGGAAATTTATCATTATAGAGATAAAACAGAGCTTGAAGCAGACCTTATTATAAAACTTCGTAATGGGAATTGGGCAGCAGTTGAAGTGAAATTAGGTAATAAACAAATAGAAGAATCCGCAAATAATTTAATAAAACTCAGCCAAAAGGTCGATACTGAAAAAATGAATCCTCCTGTTTTTTTAATGGTACTAACTGGTGGCAATGTTGCTTATCAACGACCTGATGGAGTATTGGTTGTACCCATAGGAAGCTTAAAGGATTAGAAATTTTCATTACTACAAACACATTTTCAAAAGTAAAAATAGTCTTTATGGAATTTGAATCAACCTTTTTGATAAAATAGAACGGGAATCGAACCTGCAAAACTGCACAAAATCAGGTTGCTAAAGGATTTTTAAAGTTTCTGCCAAAAAACAAAAGCCTCTGAAAATCAGAGGCTTTTGAAAGTGTAGCGTGGACGGGACAAATATCGAACTTTTCTAATAATCGAAACTATCGAGTTGATAATGATATTAGCCTGATACTGAGTCATTCAGATAATTTTGATAATATAATACTTCAAAAAATAAGTTAATGAATGGTCTGTAACTTCAGACTTTGCTTTTGGAAAAGCCTGCCCGACTATGACATTCAGGCGGGCACATTTTTCTTAATGCAGTGGTTATTGGAATGGTAAAGTTAAATTGTGTTAAGTAATAAGGAGAAGAAATCTTGTAGTTTGCTAGACAAAAGCAGATAAAAAAAGCCTCAGATTTCTCTGAGGCTGTGGTTGTAGTCCGTAGGGGATTCTACGAATGCCCAAAATAGACCCTTGAAAAACAAAAAACAGCGTTTAACGCGAAAAAACAATG
>JABINZ010000162.1 GCA_018698135.1 Bacteroidota bacterium | reverse complement strand
GGAAGTTTGGATATTCATCAAAACAATTGACTCCGTATGCAATAGTATATTGGATTCCATGAAGATTAAATTATTGGACAGCCCTATTGCAAATTTCACAGCTGATGATCCGATTTATATGAATTATTATAAAGTGAAATTTTATGATAGTTCTCAAATAAATACCGGAAGCATTGTAGATTATTATTGGGATTTTGGTGATGGAAAATTTGCATACACTAGAAATACAACACACAATTACTACAATCAAGCTGTTTTTGATGTTTCACTAACAGTTACTGCTGATAATGGTTGCTTTGATACGGAGTTGAAGGCAAACTTTATTAATTTAAACCTGATAGGAGTTCGAGAAAAAAACAATATTCCAACAATAAAACTATACCCGAATCCAAGTTCAGCAGATATTCATCTTGTTACCGATTTCAAAATGAAGGAAATAATAATTTATAATTCTATTGGAGAATTGATAGAAAAAAAGGGAATAATGGACTATCGGTTTACAATCCAAAATCCCGGTAAAGGACTTTATTATTTGAAAATAATGGATGTAAAAGACAATTTATATATTGAAAAAGTAATATTCAATTGATTATTTAATGACTAACTTTGGTTTATACAGATCAAATCATGAAATGCTTTAAAGTAAAATATTCAATAAACCGAGTATTATTACGCTTAGGCATTTCATCTAACATTAAAACAAATGAAAAAACTCTTCCTATTCTTAATAATAGCTAGCATTGCTCTATTATCTGTACAAAAGTCAATGGCTACCCATATGGTCGGTAGCGATTTAAGCTGGACCTGTGTTGGGCAAGATAGTTTTATTGTAAATCTAACAGTTTACCGCGATTGTAATGGAGTCCAAATTGGAGCAGCAGCAGTTCCTATTAAATGTCTCACAACAGGAGCATCTATAACTCAAGTCACTATTACTAAACCAACACCCATCGATATTACGCCCAAATGTGGTGCTTCTTGTTCCAGATGCCAATCATACAGTTGTTCCTTCCCCTATGGTATTGAAAAATATGTGTATACAAAATTAGTTGTCCTTAGCAGTGCTGGAAGTTGTTGCAAAGTAGTTATGTCATACAGTATGTGTTGCCGGAATTCATCTATTACAACCGGAGCTGCAAATCAGAACTTTTACACAGCCGCAAACTTAGATAGATGCTTGAGTAATTGCGATAATGCACCTTCCTTTTCACATGATCCTGTATCCATCATTTGTATTGGGCAAGATGCAACTTTTGATTTTGGAGCTTATGATACCGACAAAGATTCAAATGGCAAATTATTGGATTCCTTAAGTTACGAATGGGTTCATCCACTATCAAGTGCAAGTTCAAATATTAGTTATGTTGGCCAATATGCATACAATAAACCCATTTATTTCTGGGGATTTCCAAGTTCAAACCTTCCATTCCCCAGGGGATTTCATTTAAATGGAACAACAGGAGAAGTCAGCTTCCGACCCATGAAAATAGAACAAACAGTTATGGCTGTTGCTGTAAAAGAATGGCGAAAAAACAGCAGTGGAAATATGGAAATGATTTGCTCAGTTCGTAGAGATATTCAAATTATTGTCATTAGTTGTCAAAATAATAATGCACCAATTTTGTCAGGCCCTTATTATAAAACTGTAGCAGCGGGCAGTTCTGTTATTTTTCAATTCAGCACGCTTGATTATGATACCAAAGATACCTTAACCTTATGGTGGAGTGAAAATATTGACAATGCCGCCTGGCTAACATCCAATGGGCAAGAAAAACAACCTACTGCCTATTTAGTTATCCCAACCGATGCATCTGATATAGGTAATACATACAGGTTTTCAGTAAGCGTTAAAGATGATGCCTGTCCGGTACAGGGAAAATCAAGTAAAGCGTACCAATATACCGTGACCCCACCAGATTCAAATGCAAATCCTGTTGAAATACTGTATCAGCTTGATACATGCGGCTTCTATACCTTTAGTGCCTCCGATTCCGGGGCACAAAATACATGGCATATTGTTGATGGTGTGCCTATTATTTCGAAAGGAAAATCTGTTACTCATCGATTTGCAAGCCCTGGCAGCTATTCTGTAATCCTGGAACGATTCGAGAATAATGTGTCATCTATCATTTCAAGTCTTGTTGTAACTAGTTCAAGTCCATATTTAACGCTTGAATTACAAGATACTTTTCAAGTTCAGCCAGGATTTCCTCCCACTGTAAATCCTGTAATTAAAAATCCAAATCAACTAAATTCATTTAAATGGCATGATGGAAACACAACAGTCTTAAACAGAACCTTCCCCTATTTAGCTACAATACCAAAACAAAAAATAAAGTTAAGTCTTAGCGATTCGGTTGGATGTATAGTACAAGACTCCAGTATATTATTTCATGGATATGCATCTGTTCAGGTAGGAGAAGATATTATAAAGTGTAAATTGGGCAATACACTAGTTACAGCAGATGTTACAATTTTTGATGTTGCGAACAAGACATCAAATTATGGATGGTATAAAGAAGGTTCGACTGTTAAAATATCATCATCCTATTCTCTTAATCCACAGGATAGTGGAAACTTTGTTTATATTTTAAGTCTCCAAAACGGATATACAACTTCAGATACGGTTCATGTAGCATTTTGGCCAAAGCCATCTATTTACGTTGGTCAAGACACTGTTGTTTGTAGTAATAGCGGAGCAATTCCCTTATTCGCCCATGAAACATATAAATTATCTTATTGGTCAGGATTTGGAATTGATTATGATAGCAATGGAACTTTCATTGATATTCTAAACAACAGCTTTATCAATAACCAACCTTATCCATATAACTACTCCTATTCTGATTCTAAAAATTGCAGATATACTTTTACAAAAACGCTGACTGTTAAGCCAAAAGTAGCCAAACCTAAAATTGGACCCTTTGGCCCCTATTGTATTCACAGTAAAGCTTACGACTTATTTGGAAGCACAATAGGAACATTCTCCGGTCCAGGGATAATCAATCAGCGCTATTTTAATGCAGATACTGCAGGTATTGGAACACATGAAATAATCTTTAAAGCAGGATATGACTTATGTCCTGAATATGACACCACTTATATTACAGTAAACGACATTCCTCATCCTGCGTTAGCAACAAAAAGTGGGATTACTGAATTTTGTGCTGATTACGGGAAAATAGAATTAACCGGAACACCATTGGGAGGTTGGTTCTATGGGTATAAGGTTATTGGAAATACAGTAAATACCAAAGATCAAAATGGAGATTTTAATGTTCACTATGGATATACCGATTCCAATGGATGTTCAAATAATGGCTCCTTAACGATCAAACTGATAAACAAACCAATGGCTATCGATTTACAAACTGTGAATGGTCAATCTGAATTTTGTCCAGATTATGGCATTATTGAATTCATAGGAACTCCGTCAGGAGGTTTGTATTTAGGAAATAATGTGGTTGGGAATACTGTTAATACAAAAGATGAGCATGAGAACTTTGATGTGTATTATAAATACACAGATACAATTGGATGTTCAAATATTGATACCCTTACAATTCAACTGCAAAACAAAGCAATCCCAATTGATTTGAAAACTGTTAATGGGCAATCCGTATTTTGCCAAAACTATGGAGAAATTGAGTTATTGGGAATACCATCAGGAGGAAGCTATTTTGGATATAATATAAACGGAAACAAGATTAATACCAACGATCAATCAGTCAATTTTGATGTTAGTTATTACTATACTGATTCGAATGGATGTTCAAATAGAGATACCCTAAATCTCAGCCTGATTGACACCGCTGATTTTAACTTTAGTGCAAAACAAATTGTTAAGCAGAGCAATCAGTGGAAGGTGTTTTTCAGCATGAAGGCCAATGCAAATCCTCAAAGTTTCAAGTACTATTATTGGAAATTTGGCGATGGAGAAACATCTCAAGCAACCAATCCATCACATACTTACAAAGCCCCGGGCAATTACAGTGTCAGTCTGAGAATCATAAACGAAGATGGATGTATGGGAACAGTAAGCAAAGAAGATTATATTTCAGTTGTTGTTGGTGTGGAAGAAGAAGGATTTCAGGAGGCTATTTCAATTGTCCCAAATCCGGCTACATATGAATCCCTTATTATTTCGCAAAATCTGCTGAAAGAAATTTGGCTGTATAATGCATTAGGAGATGAAATTTTGCATGCAAAACCAATGACTAAAACACACAAAATACTGAGTCCGGGAAGTGGCCTCTTTTTTATACGAATTGTTGATATTGACAATAATATCTACTTTAAAAAAGTGATATTCAACGACTAAAGCTGTTTGCGTATTACAATAATATTTTAAAAGCAATCAAGTAAACTACGGTCATCAGTATCATTGAGTAGAACAATGCTTTTAATCGAGGCAAGGTTTTTTGCTGCATAATCTAATTTTTACTCTTATATATTCCCTAACAATAAATTAGGTTACTTGCTATTTAGGGACTTCAATCAAAATCTTTTAGTAAAAAATCCGCATATTTGCGCAATAATTTTTTGTGTATTAACTGATTATAATCAGTATTTTAAGGAGCAATTTAAAGCAGGGTTAGAAGATATAGCATGTTGAAGTTCAATGAATACAAAAACTACAATCACTCAGAGATTGAAGAGGCCGTAAAAAAGTTTTGGAGTGAACACAATACTTTTGAAGAAAGTATCAATACACGTGAAGGGAAAACACCCTTCATCTTTTATGAAGGGCCTCCCTCTGCTAATGGAATGCCAGGCATCCATCATATGCTATCAAGAACCTTAAAGGATATATTTTGCCGTTACAAAACACTACAAGGATTTCAGGTGAAACGAAAAGCAGGTTGGGATACACATGGCTTACCGGTTGAAATTTCAGTTGAAAAATCTTTAGGATTAACCAAAGAGGACATAGGAAAAAAAATAAGCGTTGAAGACTATAACGCAGCCTGTCGAAAAGATGTATTAAAATATAAGGATTCCTGGGATGAAATAACCACAAAAATGGGTTATTGGGTTAATCTTGATGATCCCTATATTACTTTTGAGAATAAATACATCGAATCAGTTTGGTGGCTTTTAAAAGAGTTATATAAGAAAAATCTATTGTACAAAGGCTACACTATTCAGCCTTTTTCACCAGCAGCTGGTACAGGTTTATCATCACACGAATTAAATCAGCCCGGCTGTTACAAAGACGTTAAAGATACAACCTGTGTTGGCCAGTTTAAAGTGATTCGGGATGATAAGTCTGATCATATTATAAAAATACTTGATGCCGATTTATTTTTTCTTGCATGGACTACCACACCATGGACATTGCCTTCAAACACCGCATTGGCAGTTGGTTCGAAAATCAACTATGTTTTAATCAAAACCTTTAACCAATATACAGGAACGGCAGTAAATCTGATATTGGCGAAAGAATTATTCAGAAACTATTTTCCTGAAAAGAATGAAAATTTAGCTTTCGAAGATTATAAGATAGGTGATAAGGAGATTCCATATAAAGTTTTAGCAGAGTTTACTGGCAAAGAGCTGGAAGGAATAAACTACGAACAGTTAATTCCATGGATCAAACCAATGGGAGATGCATTTAGAGTTATTCTTGGCGATTTTGTAACCACAGAAGATGGTACAGGTATCGTTCATATTGCACCAACTTTTGGTGCTGATGACGATAGAGTTGCCAAACAAAACAATATTGTTCCTTTGGTATTGATTGACAAGCAAGGGAAAAGGCAACCAATGGTGGATAGAACAGGTCGATTTTACCCCGTTGAAGATTTGGATAATGACTTTATTGAGCAATATGTAAATAAGGAAAATTACAAAGGCTTTGCAGCAAAATTCGTCAAGAATGAATACGATTCAAACTTAACGGATAAAGATCCAACAACAGATGTTGATATTGTTGTGATGCTTAAGCTGGAAAATAAAGCTTTCAAAATAGAAAAGCATGTGCACAGCTATCCACATTGTTGGAGGACCGATAAACCTATCTTGTATTATCCTTTGGACTCTTGGTTTATCAGAACCACCGCTGCTAAGGATAAACTAATTGCATTAAACAAAACCATTAATTGGAAACCTAAATCAACAGGATTAGGTCGATTCGAGAATTGGCTTGAAAATTTAGTGGATTGGAATTTATCCCGATCCAGATATTGGGGCACTCCCCTTCCTATTTGGAAAACTGAAGATGGAGAAGAAGAAATTTGCATCGGTTCAATTGCTGAATTAAAAAGCGAAATTGAAAAATCAATGGATGCAGGTTTCATGGAAAATAATCCGCTGGCATCTTATGATCCAAGTGATATGTCGGATGAAAATTATAACAATTTTGATCTTCATAGACCCTATGCAGACAATATAGTGTTGGTTTCACCTTTAGGACAGGCAATGAATCGCGAACTGGACTTAATTGATGTTTGGTTTGATTCAGGAGCAATGCCATACGCGCAATTCCATTATCCGTTTGAAAGCCCAGAATTATCCAACTACTTTCCTTCTGATTATATCTCAGAAGGTGTAGACCAAACCCGGGGATGGTTTTTCACCTTACACGCTATTTCCACACTTGTTTTTGACTCTGTTTCTTACAAAACTTGTTTATCGCATGGTTTAGTCCTCGACAAACAAGGCAACAAAATGTCGAAAAGGCTAGGCAATGCAGTTAATCCTTTTGATGTGATAAATCAGTATGGTGCCGATGCCACACGCTGGTATATGATTACCAACGCCCAACCATGGGAGAACTTGAAATTTGACCTGGAAGGAGTTAATGAAGTTCGAAGAAAATTCTTTGGTACACTTTACAACAGCTATTCGTTTTTCGCACTTTATGCTAATATTGATCAATTTAAATTTACTGAAGAAGAAATACCCACTCAAGACAGACCTGAACTAGATCGATGGATATTATCTGAGTTGAATAGCTTAATTAAAACGGTTACTGCGTTTTATGAAGATTATGAGCCTACTAAGGCAGGTCGTGCAATTCAGTCATTTGTTAACGAACATTTAAGCAATTGGTATGTACGTTTAAGTAGAAGAGTATTCTGGAAGGGGGATTATAGCCACGATAAGATATCAGCTTATCAAACGCTTTATCGTTGCTTAATGGATATTAGTCATTTAATGTCGCCAATAGCACCTTTTTTTGCTGAACAATTATTCAGAGATTTAAGTCAGGTAAGTAAAAAAAGCAATGTAAATTCAATTCACTTATCTGAATTTCCTCTTTATCAGGATCACGAAGTAGATAAAGATCTGGAAGAAAGAATGCAAATTGCTCAACAAATTTGCTCCATGATACTTTCGTTACGAAAAAAGGAAAACATCAAAGTCAGGCAGCCTTTGAATAAAATACTAGTACCGATTATCAATAAAAGATTCAAACAACAGGTAGAAGAAGTTAAGGATTTAATATTGAGCGAAACCAATGTCAAAGGAATTGAATACATTGAAGACACCAAGGGGGTTATTACTAAAAAAATCAAACCTGATTTTAAAAAGCTGGGACCCAAATTTGGCAAATTAATGAAACAAGTAGCAGCTGAACTTAGTTTATTAGATCAGGATGAAATTAATCAACTGGAACAAAATGGGAATTGTTTGCTGAGCATTGAAGGACAAGAAATGAACATTGAGCTGTCTGATTTGGAGATTATTTCAGAAGATATACCTGGTTGGTTGGTTGCTAATTTAGGCAACTTAACTGTTGCTTTGGATATTACAATAAGCGACAAACTTAAATTCGAAGGATTAAGCCGAGAAATCGTAAACAGAATTCAAAATTTAAGAAAGTCGAAAGGATTTGAAGTGACCGACCACATTGACATTTTAATTGAAAAAGAAAGCATCATAGAAGAATCAATAAATCAATTTAAAAACTATATTTGCAGCGAAACTTTAGCAGATAGTTTAAAGTTTATTCACACTATTAGGGAAAACAAAGATATTATTGAGATTGATGACCTTAAATTAGGTGTAAGCATCACAAAAGTTTAAGACCATGGAAGAACAAAAATTAAAGTCCAGGTATTCCGATCAGGAATTAGATGAATTTAGACAAATCATTAATGTGAAACTTCAAAAAGCAAATGATGAACTTAAATTTCTTCAAGATTCAATTCTGAACCCTAATGAACACGGAACTGATGATACACATCAGGCTAATAAACTTTTGGATGATACCAGTTTTTCTCTTGAAAAAGAGAATCTGAGTCGTTTAGCGGACAGACAACGCAAATTTATTTCCAGCCTTGAAAATGCCTTGATTCGGATAGAAAACAAAACTTATGGTATTTGTCGAGAAACTGGAAAACTTATTGCAAAAGAAAGGTTACGTGCTGTTCCTCATGCCACATTAAGTATAGAAGCCAAACAAAAGCAATCCTAGTTTTGAAATACATAAAACCTTTACTAGTAATAATTATTGTTTTAGCTGCCGACCAGATTTTCAAACTCTGGGTGAAAAATAATATGCAATTAGGGGAAGAAATTGACGTAATTCCAAATATGTTCATTCTTCATTTCACTGAAAACAATGGTTTTGCCTTTGGATTTGAATTTGGTGGTAAAATTGGTAAATTTATTCTCACTTCCTTTAGAATAGTAGCAGTAGGTTTCATTGCATACATCCTCATAAAAATGATCAAACAAAATGCACCAAGCGGATTTAACATCAGCTTGAGTTTGATTTTTGTTGGTGCCATTGGTAATATTATTGATTCTGTAATTTATGGGGTAATTTTCAATTATGCACCTTTGTTTCATGGACGCGTAGTTGATATGTTATACTTTCCCCTAATTAAAGGAAGTTATCCCGACTGGTTTCCTGCTGTAGGAGGCGACCCTTTTATCTTTTTCCGTCCGGTTTTTAATATATCAGACACCGCCATTACAACAGGTGTATTGGTAATTTTGATATTTTATAGAGGTTTTCTTAAGAAATTCTAACATCAATTGCTCCATGATTAAGGCAAAGGGCATAATCAAATCATTTGATACATTACAGGTTTTAAAAGGAATTGATCTGGAAGTTAATTCTGGTGAGATAGTTTCAATTGTTGGCCCTTCTGGCGCAGGAAAAAGCACCTTACTGCATATTGTTGGAACAATTGACACACCAGATGGAGGTGAAGTACTGATAGATGATGTTAATATTCACGCATTAAATCCCAAGAAATTAGCCAACTTCAGAAGTAGAAATATCGGTTTTATTTTCCAAAATCATCATTTATTACCTGAATTCACCGCACTTGAAAATGTGTGTATTCCTGCTTTTATAGCCGGAGAAAACAAGGCAAAAACAATTACAAAAGCCAAAGAATTACTTTCTTATTTAAAACTCACAGACCGTTTAGATCATCAGCCCAATCAAATGTCGGGTGGTGAATCACAACGTGTTGCTGTTGCCCGCGCATTAATTAACAACCCCAAAGTAGTATTGGCAGATGAACCCTCTGGAAATCTGGATACACAAAATGCGGAAGAACTTCATCAGTTATTTCTTGATTTAAGAAAAGAGTTTTCACAAACTTTTATCATTGTAACACATAATTTACAGCTGGCAAAATTATCTGATAGAGTGATTACCCTCAAGGATGGAATGATTGATAATTTTTGATTGCGAACTAACGTTCTTTCAAGTCTTCTGAAGGGTGACTTGGAAGTTTTTATAAATGAAAGTCTCCAGACTTTCATATTAGACAAAGAACATAAACCCAATTCCGAACAATTGAATAATAGAACACTTGAATAACGATTTCTGAAGTTTTTAGAATCTGTAAATCACGTTCTTCCAAGTCTTCCGAAGGATGACTTGGAAGTTTTTATAAAAGAAAGTCTCCAGACTTTCATATTAGACAAAGAACATAAACCCAATTCCGAACAATTGAACAATAGAACACTTGAATAACGAATTTAGAAGTTTTTTAGAACACGTTCTTTCAAGTCTTCCGAAGGATGACTTGGAAGATTTAATAATAGAAAGTCTCCAGACTTTCATATTAGACAAAGAACATAAACCCAATTCCGAACAATTGAACAATAGAACACTTGAATAACGAATTTAGAAGTTTTTAGAACAGGTTCTTTCAAGTCTTCCGAAGGATGAATGGAAGATTTAATAATAGAAAGTCTCCAGACTTTCATACAAGACAAAGAACGTAAATTCAAATTCAAATCTAAGTCACTGATTTGCATATTTTTGCTCTCGGAATCTCCTTCTGTTAGATCAAATAAGAATTAATTAAGTTTGGAATTTTATATCGCCTTATTCACATGCAAAAAGAATCCGTTTTCCTTCAGATTATTCCAGCCATATTCAAACCGAAATACCATATCATAATAACTTACGATATCGAGCCCAACGCCTGCACTTAACAACCACTTATTTTGCAGGTTAAAGCTTTTATAATGAAAATCATCATACACATAACCATCATCAAAAAACAGCTTTACATAGGCATCAATCGGAATTCTATTGAATTTTGGAAGCGTAATAAATTCTAAATCCAGAACATGTGACAAAAGATGGTACTTTAATTCATTTCTATTCAAAAAGTAAGCTTGACCTTTTATCAAGTAGTATTCAAATGAACGAACAAAAATTCCATGATAGCCAAAATTTGGAGCCAATAAAAAAGATTGATTGCGTCCGCTGCTAAATTCTGTTGAAAGTTGGGTAGCAAAAAACAGTTTTTTACTAATAGGTTTATAGGCGGAAAAAAGGCCAGAAAAATTTACATGATTAACATCATTAAAAATTGAAAGTCCATTTTTTACTAATTCAAGCTTTGAATAATATCCTGCTGTGGGATAATAATGAATATTGGTTTTATTGGTTTCGAAAATATATTGCAAAGCAAAATATTGCTGTTTATTACTGCCATTTTCTAAATAGCTGGGATTTATCTGAGCTGCACTATCACTTATTCCATCCTGATTATAGGAGAAATTAATACTATGCTTGTTGCTAATACTAGGACGATATGAGTAGCGCACATCAAATCGCATGCGTTGACGAATAAATTCATCCTTTCTCAAATAAGAAAGTTCATTTGATTGTAAGGTTGTCAATGCAAATTCGCGATTTCTTATATACTGAGCCACAAGCAATAAGCCTGATTTTTGACTTTTGGCAAAATAAGGTACCTCATAACTGGCATAAAGTTGTTGTGAAAAACCACTTTTAACCATAGCTGAGAAAGTTTCATTTCGCCCACGGCAATTGTATTGATTGAGCAAGAATCCATATTCAACACGCTTCATGTCGTGATTATACAAATACCACCACTCATTTAAACTTCTGTCAGCTAATTCAATTACCACATTGGGAATAGTGTACCACCGTTCTTTAACAACAATGATAAAACTTACTTCATTTTGATCCAGAATTCTGCTTTCAATATTTACTTCCAAAAACAAATGCGTATTGAAAATATGATTCTCATTAATTCGCACAATGGTATCTAATTTTTGTTTTGAAATAACCGAGCCTTTTTGAAAGGTCAATTCCCTTAGTATAACATGATCCTTCGTTTTCTTAGTGCCAAGAATCAGGATATCGGTTACTACTAAAGAATCTGATTCGTAAATTGGAGCATCAGCAAATGAATTGCTTAACATAAAAATAGATAGCAGTAAAAACAAAACGGACTGTTGTAAAGGAAATTTACTGCTTGTTTGCATTGATTGCGTTTTTTTATAGGAGCAGCAAAAGTACATATAAAGCACCATATGAATTGAATTATCCACCGTGCAAATGGTAATAGCAGCAGTTTTTAGTCCATTTAAGTGGAAAAATAATTTTGAATCAGATGGAAATCTTAATGATATTGACGACTCATAAATCAGTTGAAAATGAAAGTTATTGCCATAATACCAGCACGTTATGCGTCTAGTCGATTTCCGGGAAAACCTTTAGCCATGATTGGAGATAAATCCATGATTCGAAGAGTGTATGAAAGAGTAAAATTAAGTGGTGTTGATGAAGTGTTGATAGCAACGGATGATGATCGAATTAAGGAGCATGTTGAAAAATTTGGAGCCAAGGTTATAATAACCTCATCGAATCATACAACCGGTACTGAAAGATGTGCTGAAGCATTAACCAAATCAACCAATGATTTTGATATCGTTATAAATGTACAGGGTGATGAGCCTTTTATCGATCCAAGTCATTTGAAACAACTAAGTCGTGTTTTTGAAGAAAAAGACATCCAAATTGCCAGTTTGATGGACAAATTTGAAACACTTGATGAACTTCACAGTCCAAATAATATTAAAATAACGGTCGATCAGCATAATTTTGCGCTCTATTTTAGTCGATCGGTTATCCCCTACATTCGTGATCAAAATATTGACAAGTGGTTTGCAGAAAATACCTTTCATAAGCACATAGGTATATATGCTTTTCGGACTTCTGTTTTGAAAGAAATTGTTAAATTGCAGTCCATCCAGACTGAAGCTGCCGAATCGCTGGAGCAACTTAGGTGGCTTTATCACGGTTATAAAATTAAATTGATAGAAAGCAAGCATCATGGTATTTCAGTTGATACGCCTGAAGACCTTGAGCAGGCAAATTATATATTAAATAATACTTATAGTTAAATAAGCATGAAATCTACACGTTACATTTTTGTTACAGGCGGAGTAACATCATCATTGGGCAAAGGAATATTGGCATCCTCATTGGCAAAACTTTTACAAGCTTCAGGATACAGGGTAACCATTCAAAAGTTTGATCCTTATATCAATGTGGACCCTGGCACTTTAAACCCTTATGAACATGGGGAGTGTTATGTAACTGATGATGGAGCTGAAACCGATCTTGACCTTGGTCATTATGAACGTTTTCTGAACCAGCCAACTTCACAAATGAATAACACTACAACTGGTGCTGTTTATCAGGCTGTTATTAATAAAGAAAGACATGGCGATTTCCTGGGAAAAACTGTTCAGGTTGTTCCTCATATTACCGATGAAATTAAAAGCAGGTTTACTAAACTTGCTGAAAGTGGAAATTTTGATATTGTCATTACAGAAATTGGAGGAACAGTTGGTGATATTGAATCAACACCATTTGTAGAAGCAGTTCGTCAGTTTAAATGGGAGCTTGGTCCTGGTATGTGTCTGGTTATACATTTAACACTCATCCCCTTTTTAAAAGCTGCTGGAGAATTAAAAACCAAACCCACTCAACATTCTGTAAAAGTCCTGCAAGAACATGGAATTCAACCTGACATATTAGTTTGCCGTGCAGAACATTCACTTGGAAAAGATATTCGTGCAAAAATTGCCAAATTTTGTAATGTTACAACCGATTCTGTTATTGAAGCAATTGATGTAGATACAATTTATGAAGTTCCCCTTAAAATGAAAGAGGAAAACCTTGATCGGGTAGTTCTCTTTAAGTTGAATTTGATGGCTAAGCATGATCCAGAATTAACAGCCTGGAAAAAATTCATTCAAAAGCTAAAAACACCTGTAAGAGAAGTATCCATTGCACTGATTGGCAAATACACTGAACTTCCTGATGCTTATAAATCAATCAAAGAATCTTTCACGCATGCTTCAGCAATGAATGAATGCAAGGTGAAAGTTGATTATATTTCCTCTGAATACATCAATAATAATAATGTTGCTGAAAAATTAAGTAAATATCATGGGATATTGGTAGCACCTGGTTTTGGTGATAGAGGTATTGAAGGAAAAGTAACAGCAATAAATTATGTTCGTGAAAATAAAATTCCATTCTTTGGTATTTGTTTAGGAATGCAATGTGCTGTAATTGAATTTGGACGTAATGTGTTAAAATTTGCTGATGCACATTCTACAGAATTCAATCCTGATAGTGAGTATCCTGTAATTGACCTTATGCAAGAACAAACTAATATCATTAACAAAGGAGGAACCATGCGTTTAGGGTCCTATCCATGTGATATAAGTTCTGATAGCAAAGCATATAAGATTTACAAGAAAAAAACAATTGCAGAAAGACACAGACATCGCTACGAATTCAATAATAAATTTCGTGAAGATTACAAAAAAGCAGGATTTATTCCAGTTGGATTAAATACAAAAAGTGATTTGGTTGAAATCATGGAATTGCACGATCATCCCTGGTTTATTGGCGCTCAATTCCATCCTGAATTAAAAAGTACGGTTGCCAATCCTCATCCTTTGTTTGTTGACTTTGTGCGGGCCGCTATTGAGTATTCGAAAAGTTAGTAATAATTATGAGTTATCATTTTCATAAATATCACGGAGCAGGAAACGACTTCATTCTGATTGATGATCGAAATCTTGATTTCCCATCTTATGATAATGGTTTGATTTCTCAAATGTGCCACAGGCGTTTTGGAATTGGTGCTGATGGACTAATATTGTTACAAAACCACAATGATTTTGATTTTGAAATGAAATATTTCAATGCAGATGGTTTTGAAGGCAGCATGTGTGGCAATGGTGGCCGATGTATTGTTCAGTATGCTAAAGATTTAAATATTATCGTTGATACATGTTCATTCATGACCGTGGATGGATTGCATCAGGCAGAGATTATTTCAAATGGGGTAAAACTCTCCATGTCAAATGTTAATGGTTACAAAAAAATCGAATCTGATTATTTTATCGAAACAGGTTCACCTCATTTGGTATTAATACGTGAAAAAATTGCTGAAATTGATGTTATCAACGAAGGAAGGAAACTCCGATATGATAAATCCATCGCATCCAATGGCTGCAATGTTAATTTCATTGAGCAAACCGACATAAACACAGTGGCTATAAGAACCTATGAACGAGGGGTTGAAAATGAGACCTGGGCCTGTGGAACAGGTGCAGTTGCATCTGCAATAACTTTTGCCATTAAACACAATATGCCTGATGGGGCTTGTTCGATTAAAATGCTAACAAAAGGCGGAAATTTAGTTGTTGATTTCATAAAATCAGAAGCGAAGTTCTCAAATGTTTATCTTTCAGGGCCTGCAATGTTTATCTACACAGGTGAGTATAAATGAGATAAGCTTCACAATCTTATTGCTTAAATTTATACATTCTACTAAAATCAAATTAAGACTCAAACTATGAGAATTTCTCTTATTTTTAGTTTTCTGTTACTTTTTCTAGCAAATACAGTAGCTCAGGACATAAATCAAAATCAGCCTGATATCAACTGGAAAGTTCTCAAAACAGAACATTTTAAAATTATTTTTCCTGAAAGTATTGAAACTGAAGCTCAACGTGTGGCCAACACCATGGAATTTCTTCGTGAACCACTTCAGAAAACACAAAATACAGAGATGACTAAATGGCCAATTATTTTATCAACCAACGCATCAGTAGCAAATGGTTATGTCACGCTTGCACCCAAGCGAAGTGAGTGGTATGCAGCTTCACCACAGGGAAGTTTATTAGGTACAGGTGAATGGTATAATTTGCTGGCATCCCACGAAGGACGACATATGGTTCAATACGATAAAATGGATCATGGCTTAACCCGGCTTGCCCATATTTTATTTGGTCAAACTGCTGCAAATGGCTTGTCGTTTTTTTCCGTACCCTCCTGGTATTGGGAAGGTGACGCAGTTGGAACTGAAACAGCCTTATCCTCAACTGGACGAGGTCGAATTCCAGCCTTTGATATGCATACACGTACATTATTACTTTCTGATATTAACTATTCATTTTATAAGGCTGCCTGCAGATCGTTTAAAGACTATTACCCAAACCATTATACTCTGGGCTATCATCTCACAACACATGTGAAACGAAATTATCCGGTAGAATCCTGGAGTACTATTACCAGAAGAACAGCAAATTTTTCAGTAAGTCCGTTTCGTTTTTCACGCATGATGCGTTTAACGACTGGATTTAATGCGAGAAGAACCTATAATAACACAATGGAAGAGCTGGATAGCTTGTGGACAAAAAAGCTGGAAGGATTGCAAATAACAGATTCAAAACAGCTGAGTCCTGAAAAGCAAAAAGTCTGGACAAACTACAAATACCCCTATGATGCAGGAGATTTTATCATTTGCGTGAAATCAGGTTTAGCAGATGCTTACCAGCTTGTTAAAATTGATAAAAAAACAGGACAAGAAGAAAAAATAAGACAAGCCGCTGCTTATGATGGATATTCTTCTGCCGGAGATTTCATATGCTGGAACGAATACCATAGCGATCATCGCTATGTCAATCAAAATTATTCTGATATTGTTTTGTACTCCATGAGTAGTAAAAAAGTGAACTATTTGTCAGAAAAGGGACGATATTTTGTTCCTGCCTTATCACCTGATGCCAAACAAATAGTAGCTGTAAAATACAGCCCACTCCGTGAATGCAATCTAGTGATTATTGATACTGAAAGTGGCAAAGAAATCAGCCAAATTCCAAATCCTGAAAATGAATTCATTCAAACACCCAAATGGTCAGAAGATGGGAAAAAAATAGTATATACAAAGCAAAAATTTGATGGAAAATCATTGGTCATTTGTGACATGGATTCAAAAACCGAAAAGGTGATAATACCTTCTGGCTGGGAGAATATTGCGAACCCTATTTTTTATGGAGATTTAATTTTATATGAATCAGCATATACCGGAATCGATAATATTTATGCAATCAATATCACCAATGGGAAACGATATCAGATTAGCAGCAAGAAATTCGGTTCTTTTAATCCTACTGTTAGCAAGGATGGCAATACACTTTATTTTGCAAACTATGATGTCAAAGGGCACAGCTTGCATGCAATGACGTTAAATCCATCAAAGTGGATTCCAATCGACCAAATTCAAAATAGGGACATTCACTATTATGAACCCATGATTTCACAGGAACAGGGCAAGAGCATTTTGGACGGAACAGATCAAATTCCAAAAATAAGCTATGAAAGCAAACCTTATAAACATTTTACAAACTTGCTTCATATTCATGACTGGAGTATTTTGCCTATTCCTCCTGATATCAATTTTTCGATTACTAGCACCAACTTGTTAAATACAACACGACTTGATTTAGGAACGCTATTCAACAGCAATGAAAAAACTTTCTACAATTCTTTGAATTTCAGTTATGCACGTTATTATCCGATTTTTACAGGAGGTATTGGTATTGGTGAACGTACCATCAAATTTGATTCACCCACTACAGAAGAAGACACGACAGACACCTGGAAAGAAACAGTTTTCGGCTTAAACATTAGTGTTCCTTACGTTTGCTCCAAGGGAAACTGGACTCGGCAGGCCATGGGAAAAATTGGATTGGCATACACCTCCATCAGTGATGGATTGTATATCGCTGAAACACAAACTGATTTTAATGGCGTTTTCATTCCATTTTCAGGTAATATTTATTTCAGTAATATCATGCATTCTGCCCAGAGAGATCTTCATCCCCGCTTTGCTCAGGCGTTGAATTTCTGGGTTCATAGAACTCCTTTTAATGGGGATTTCAGAGGAGAGCATATTTCCCTGAATTCAAAATTTTATTTCCCAGGGTTTGCCAGACATCATAGTAGCGTATTTGAAGCTGCTTTTGAAAATCAAAATCCAGATAATTATTATTTCCAAAGTAAAATTATAGCCTCAAGAGGTTATCAATACCAGTATTTCGATCGCGTATTTCGTTTATCTGCCGGCTATGAGCTCCCCTTGTTTTACCCTGATTTCCACTTAGGTTATCTGCTATTTATTAGAAGAGTATCCGCTGGACTTTTTTATGATTATGGTCAAGGACAAACAGGAAACTTAACATCTGAATTCAATTCAGTTAGTTTGGAACTAAACTTTAACTTTACTGTGTTTAATATTCCAGCATACTTGGACACAGGATTAAGATTTACTTACCAACTTTCAACAGGAGATATTGTCTGGGATTTTTTATTTGTAGATATCCCATTATAAAATACGTATGGAATTATTATTAGGAAAAACAATTGATGAACTCAAGGAAACTGTAAAAATACTTGGATTACCAACCTTTACAGCTAAACAGATTAGTAAGTGGTTGTATCAGAGCACTGTCAATTCGATTGATGAAATGACAAATATTTCGCTTAAAAACAGAGAAATATTAAAAAGCAAATACGAGTTTGGAGTAACAGCTAATTCAAAAGTCACTGTATCAAGCGATGGTACTAAAAAATATTTATTTCCTGCAGGAAAAAATAAATACATTGAAGCAGCATATATTCCTGATCGGGATCGACATACACTTTGTGTTTCTTCGCAGGTGGGCTGCAAAATGGGCTGCCTATTTTGTGCAACTGCAAAACAAGGTTTCCAAGGTCAACTTAGTGCTGGAGAAATAATCAATCAAATCAGGAGTATACCTGAAAGAGATCAACTTACTAATATTGTTTACATGGGGATGGGTGAACCCTTAGACAATCTGGCTGAAGTTATGAAAAGCTTGGAAATACTCACCAGCGATTGGGGATTTGCCATGAGTCCACGTAGAATTACCGTTTCAACGATTGGTATTATACCTGCAATGAAAGAATTTATTGAGAAAAGCAATTGTCATTTAGCCGTGAGTTTACATTCCCCCTTCAATTCAGAACGTTCCAAACTTATGCCAATTCAGAGCAGATATACAATTAACCAAATCATTGATACTTTAAAAGCTTATGATTTTGGCGGACAAAGACGTATATCTTTTGAATACATTGTTTTTAAAGGATTGAATGATTCTGAGAAGCATGTCAATGAATTAGCCAAAATTCTAAATGGAATTAATTGCAGAATTAACCTGATCAGATACCATAGTATTCCGGGATTCAATTATGAAAGTCCAAAAAATTCAGCCATGCATGATTTCAGAGAAGCCCTAAACAGAAAAGGCATTATTGCCACAATCCGATCCTCACGTGGGGAAGATATTTTAGCCGCTTGTGGTTTACTTTCTACAACAGAATTGAGAAGGGTTTAATGAAAAAAGTTATTCTAATTTCTATTCTATTGAGCTTTTCTGTTCAGCTATTAGCACAAAGAAATACATGTGTCGATGGTGTAGAACAATTGAAAAAAGAACATTATAAAAAGGCAGCAAGAAAATTCACTAAATGCATTGAAGAAAATCCCCAAAATCATCAGGCACTTTACTACCGTGCATTAGCCAACTCTATTAAAGGCAAAAAACCTGAACAATCGTTTTATGATATTGATAAGGCAATTGCCATCACACAGTCTGATGAAAATTATTATTATCTCCGATTATTTATAAATTCTGTTGCTCAAGATACAGGAACTGTATATGCAGATGCCAATAAAGCGATTCAATTGGATAGCAGTTTTGCTGAAGCCTATTATGGGCGAGCAAAAGTGTATGCTATTCTCTGGATTATCAGTTTTGATGTCCAAAACAAATTGGATTGGTGTTATTCCCATGCAAAGCAAGATTTGGACAAAGCCATTGAACTCAAACCGGATTTTCATCAAGCTTATGCTTTTAGAGCATTTATCAGCCGATTTTACAATCCCAATAATGAAATAGATGTTATGGTTGATCTTGATAAATCGATTGAAATGCAGAAAAAACAAAGAAATGCGTATGCATATAAAGCATTTTTCAGTTTGAAGGATGCCAAGCTAAAACCTGTTTTAGGAAATCTGATCAGAGCCTATATTTTCAATCGAAAAGAAGAATTGCTGCCAGTTGATTTTTTAATATATCAGATTGATTAGCAATTGCAAAAGTTCAGCAAAGTATTTCTTGGAACTTTTTCCTGACTTTGATTTAATGTTGTTTCAAGAGTTTAGCGAAGCGTCTCTTGGAACTTTAAATACATTAAAGTCTCCTGACTTTAACATTGAAAAGAGGAATATGAATATACCACACAAATTTGACAATGCTGATGGAATAATTTTCCCAAGATTTTAGCAAAGCATTTCTTGGAACTTGCAATGAACAAAAATATCCCGATTTTTATTTAATTCAATACTACAAAGACTGAAGT
>JABINZ010000161.1 GCA_018698135.1 Bacteroidota bacterium | reverse complement strand
GTTCCTAGTGGAGAAGAAACATATACAATCAGCGGTGTTTATGCTGACACAATTCCAAATTATGCTGGTTGTGATAGTTTGCTAACGATATATTTGACAGTGAACTATCAATCATCATCTACCATTTCAGAAACAGTTTGCAATAGCTATCTTGTTCCTAGTGGTGACGAAACCTATACAAGTAGTGGTGTTTATGCTGACACAATTCCAAATTATACTGGTTGTGACAGTTTGCTAACGATTATTTTGACTGTGAACTATGAATCATCATCCACTATTACAGAAACTGTATGCAACAGCTACATTGTTCCAAGTGGAGACGAAACATATACAATCAGCGGTGTTTATGCTGACACAATTCCAAATTATGCTGGTTGTGACAGTTTGCTAAGGATATATTTGACAGTGAACTATCAATCATCATCTACCATTTCAGAAACAGTTTGCAACAGCTATATAGTTCCCAGTGGAGACGAAACATATACAATCAGCGGTGTATATTCAGATACCATTTCAAATTATGTTGGCTGTGATAGTTTGCTGACTATCAATCTCACAGTGAATCACCAAACATCAAGTACAATTTTAGAAAAAGTATGCGATAGTTATATAGTTCCCAGCGGAGATGAGACTTATTTTACAAGTGGGATTTATTTCGATACTATTCTAAATTATAATGGTTGTGATAGCTTGATTACCATCAATTTAACTGTTGTTGATATTGACATGTCGGTAATTCAACTAGGAGACACACTCAAGGCAAGTACTGTATCTCTTAAGTATCAGTGGTTGGACTGTGATGCAGCTTATCAGGTGATTGTAAATGAAACAAACCAGTTTTTTATTGCAGATAAAACAGGAAATTATGCAGTTGAAATACAAAAAGAGAACTGCCTTGATACATCAAATTGCTACTATATTGAGATTTCAAGTATAAAAGAGAACTCATTTGCTGAGAAATTGAATGTATTCCCGAATCCAACATCTGGTTCATTGAAAGTTGATTTAGGCAAAGTTCATGAGAATATATTTGTTCATATTACAGACGAAATGGGGCAAACGATTACTTCTTCATCGCACAGCAATACAAGTGAAATTGATTTAATTATTCGTGCTAAAGCCGGAACATATTATATAATTATTTCAAATGGAGTGGGGCAGCGAGCTGTATTGCAAATTGTGAAACTATAGAAAGTAAAAAAAAAGCACAGCGGTTAAACTGTGCTTTTTTTACATTTTATCTTCAGATTCTAGAATTCGTACAAATAGCCGGCTTCAATTATAAAAGCTCTGTTCGATCCCATACTTTTGTATGTATAGGTCGGATTATCTTGTGCAATTTCCATAAAACCAATATCATAATGTAGTCCAAGAAATACTTTACCTGGTCCCGCATAAATTGCTGCTCCTCCTCCAAGATACCAGCCCATGTCAAATTTTGTAAATTCCTGATTACGTTCTGTATCACTAAAATATTGATCGAGACTTAATTCTCTTTTACCAATGATACCTGTTCCTTCCTCAGATGCCATTCCGCCTAAAATAAAGCCTAAATAGGGTCCTGTTTTTACAAAAACCTCCATGAAATCCAAATCATAGCCAATCTTTGCAAGCAATGGTATTTCCATATATCCAAAATGATAAATATCCGTGCGTGTTGCAATGGTAATGTTTGATTCTCCTTTATAGATTTCAGTCCCTTTTCTGCTAAATATTAATTCTGGTGCTAATGAAAAGTAATCGTTGATTACAAATTCAGCAGTTAATCCGGTGGTTCCACCAATTTCGCCTCGGTCTTCATAAGCTATACCCAAATGTCCTCCCGACATACTGGTAAAAGAGATACCACCTTTAATTCCAAAATAGTTTTGTGCCTGAACACTTGCAGTTATCAATAGCAGTGATACAAATAAAATTGAAAGTTTTGTCATTATTTTGATTTTTGCCTTTTTAATGAAGGAAACAAATATATGGGAATAATAAAAATGCTCTATCGATTATAACAGTAAATAATCAACAATTTATTGGTAGTTCAGATTAGTAGCTAACCACCTTTCAGCTTCTTCAACACTAATTCCTTTTCTGGATGCATAATCTTCCAACTGATCTTTTGAGATTTTATCAATCACAAAGTATTGTGCATCGGGATGAGCGAAATAAAAACCACTGACAGAAGCACCCGGATACATAGCATAACTCTCTGTTAAATGAATACCGACTTCATCGGTTGCATGTAGTAAGTCAAAAAGAATTTGCTTCTCGGTATGATCAGGAACAGATGGATAACCAATGGCGGGACGAATTCCCTGGTATTTTTCTTTAATCAGTTCAGCAGTTGTTAGCGATTCTTTTTTTGCAAATCCCCAAAATTCTTTACGGACTTTTTCGTGTAATAATTCAGCAAAAGCTTCAGCTAGTCTGTCCGCAATAATTTTAATCATAATGGCTGAATAATCATCATGATCACTTTCGTACTTTTTAATCCATTTTTCAATTCCAAATCCACAACTAACTGCAAATGCACCTAAGTATTCTTCTGTATTTTGATTTTCATCTGGCACATAATCAGCCAGTGAAACATTTGCATCATTTTCTTTCTTCAATTGGTTTCTGAGGAAATGAAACTTGGCTATTTCTTGCTTATTTTCATCCTGAAGAATAATATTGTCATTTTTTGCATGAGCTGGCCAAAAACCAAGTACTCCATGGGCTTGAAGCTTATTATGATCAATTATTTCGTTTAGCATTTTTTGACCATCTGTAAATATTTTTTTTGCTTCTTCTCCTTTGATTGGATCATCCAATATTTGTGGATATTGTCCTTCAATCTTCCAGGCTAAAAAGAAAAATGTCCAGTCGATATAGTTAGCAATTTCCTTTATTGAATAATTCTTGATCACTTTTGTCCCGATAAACTGGGGTTGAGTTGGTTTGTAGTTTTTCCAATCCAGCTTTAATTTATTGGCTCGAGCTTGATCCAGATCAACATAGGTTTTCTTTGTTTTCCGCGACTCATGAAAATCCCGAATTTTACTGTACTTGATTTTCAGATCATTCGTAATCGAATTACTTTTTTTGGATAAAAGCTGACTGGCAATTTGAACACTCTGAGAGGCATCTTTCACATGAATAACAGGAGCCGAATAGTTTGTATCTATTTTTACAGCAGTATGCACTTCAGATGTTGTAGCACCTCCAATGAGTAATGGGATATTGAGTTTTAGTCTTTCTAATTCGGATGCCACTTTAGTCATTTCTTCAAGCGAAGGTGTAATGAGGCCACTTAATCCAATAATATCGGCCTTCTCGTCAATTGCTTTTTGAATGATATCTTCTTTTTTGACCATCACACCCATGTCGATAATATCATAATTATTGCATGCCAGCACAACACCAACTATATTCTTCCCTATATCATGAACATCACCTTTTACAGTTGCCAGAACAATTTTTCCAGCAGATGACTTATCGCCACTCAGTCTTTTTTCTTCTTCAATAAAGGGTGTTAAAAAGGCAACCGCTTTTTTCATGACACGTGCACTTTTAACCACCTGTGGAAGAAACATTTTGCCTGAACCGAATAATTCACCAACTACATTCATCCCATCCATCAAGGGTCCTTCAATTACTTCTAATGCAAATTCAAATGTTTGTCGTGATTCCTCAACATCCGCATCAATAAAATCGGTAATACCTTTTACCAAAGAATGAGAAAGACGCTTATTCACAGGAAGTAACCTCCATTCATCCAGTTTCTTTTCTGATTTAGGATCGCTGGTTAAGGTTTCTGCAAACTCCAATAATTTTTCAGTTGCATCTACTTTTCGGTTTAACACCAAATCTTCTGTTAAATCCAACAATTCTTTTGGTATGCTGTCATACACTTCAAGTTGTGAAGGATTTACAATGCCCATATCCAAGCCAGCTTTTATAGCATGAAATAGGAAAACAGAATGTATTGCTTCTCGAAGTCGATCATTCCCTCTGAATGCAAAAGATAAATTGCTGATTCCTCCACTAATTTTAGCAAGAGGTAAGTTTTTCTTGATCCATGTGGTTGTATTGATAAAATCAACTGCATAATTATTATGCTCACTGATTCCTGTTCCGATGGCTAAAACATTGGGATCGAATATGATGTCTTCAGCTGGGAAACCAATTTCTTTGGTTAGGATATTATATGCTCTTTGGCAAACTTCAATTCTTCTTTCAAAGCTATCGGCCTGACCTTTTTCATCAAAAGCCATTATTATAACAGATGCACCATAGTTTCTGATGATTCTAGCCTGTGATTTAAAGCTTTCTACACCTTCTTTCAAACTAATTGAATTAACAATAGATTTGCCCTGAGTACATTTTAATCCTGCTTCAATAACCTCCCATTTGGACGAATCGATCATGATGGGAAGCTTGGCAATATCCGGTTCTGCAGCAATCATATTGAGGAAATTGCTCATTGCAGCTTTTGCGTCAAGCATGGCTTCATCCATGCACACATCAATTACTTGTGCGCCACCTTCAACCTGATCTCTTGCTACAGATAAAGCTTCTTCATATTGCTCTTCCATGATTAAGCGAAGGAACTTTTTTGAACCTGCTACATTGGTCCGTTCACCAATATTAATGAAATTACTATCAGGTCGAATATACAGCGGTTCTAATCCACTTAATCTTGAAATTGTGGCTTGTTCAGTAATTTTTCTTGGAGTAATATTTTTAACAATCTTGTTAAATTCTTTGATATGATCTGGAGTTGTGCCACAACAGCCGCCTACAATGTTTATCACACCTAAATCAAGAAATTCCTGTAATTGCTTGCCCATGGCTTCAGGGCTTTCATCATATTCTCCAAATTGATTTGGAAAACCAGCATTGGGATAAGCACTTACATATGTGGAAGATTTTTCGGCCAACTCACGAATATGCGGAAACATGTCTTTTGCACCTGTTGAACAATTCAGTCCAATGCATAACAAATCCATATGCGACATGGAAATCAGAAAGGCTTCTATTGTCTGGCCTGATAAAGTTCTTCCACTGGCATCGACAATAGTTCCTGATACCATGATTGGAAGACTAATTCCTTTTTCGGAAAAAATATTTTGAATGGCAATATAAGCTGCTTTTGCATTCAGCGTATCGAAAATAGTTTCAATAAGCAGTATATCAGATCCACCGTCAATCAATCCTTTTACTTGCTCTTCATAGGCAGCAACAAACTCATCGAAAGAAGCTTCTCGGAAGGCAGGATTGTTTACATCTGGCGACATAGATGCAGTTCTGTTCGTTGGGCCAATGGCTCCTGCCACAAAACGTGGTTTTTCCAGACTTTGTTTTGAATATTCTACACAGAGTTTTTTTGCAATTTTTGCCGATTCAAAATTCAACTCATATACAAGATCCACCATTTGATAATCCTGCATTGAAATTCCATTGGCATTGAATGTATTAGTTTCGATGATATCAGAACCAGCATCTAAATATTCTGTATGAATTTGTTTGATGATATCTGGCTGTGTAATAGATAGGAGATCGTTGTTTCCCTGTACGTCATTCTGAATATTTGTAAATCGACTTCCTCGATAATCTTCTTCTGAAAGCGTATATTTCTGTATCATAGTGCCCATAGCACCATCCAGAACAAGTATTCTGTTTTTAAGGATTTCTTTAATCATTTATTAATATTTCAATCCTTTAATTACTTCAACAACTGCTTTTGTGTCGTTCATGATATAATAATGCAAATAGGGAATTCCCTTATCTAATAAATCCTGACTTTGTTTTATAGCCCAATCAATGCCTATTTGCGTAACATGTTTTGGATTTTTTTGAACCTCGTCAACTAATTCTTCGGGTAAATCCACATAGAAATTTTTTGGAATGCTGGATAATTGTCTGGTCGAGTTTAGAATTTTAATCCCTGGAATAATAGGTGCATGAATGCCCGCTGTTTTACTTTGATCAACAAAAGAAAAATACTTTGAATTATCGAAAAACATTTGTGTGGTAATGTAATCAGCACCTGCATCTGTTTTTTCTTTGAGATGCATGATATCTGTTTTTAAATTGGGCGCTTCAAAATGTTTCTCTGGATAACCTGCAACACCAATTCCAAAATCCAAAGGAACGGAGTTTAATATTTCTTCGAGATATTCGCCCTTGCTGAGGTTTGAAATTTGTTTAACCAAATCGGATGTAAAATGGTTGATACTCTTGTTATTTTCGACTGGCTTTTTGTAATTAGTTTCATCGCCTCTCAATGCAAAAACATTATGAATACCCAGATAGTTTAATTCAATTAACGCATCTTCAGTTTCCTCTTTTGAAAATCCACGAATTAAAATATGAGCAACAGTATCTATATTGAAGCGGTTTTGAATTACTCCACAAATACCAATAGTTCCGGGTCTTTTTCTTCGAATTCTTCGTTTAATATTGCCATCATTCAATTCTTCATAATAGGCTTCTGCTGAATGACTGGTTACATCAATAAATGGGGGATGAAAGGCTTGCAATTCTTCAACAATATTGATGATATCTTGCCCACTACTACCCCTTGCTGGAGGAATAATCTCAAAACTAAATAATGGTTCTTTTGCTTTTTCAATGTGTTCGATTACTTTCATAATCCTATGTCAGTTTTATATTGGATTACAAAGTTACGATAAATAGACGGAGTCGCTATTTAGATTTGATCTTATTTTTGTAGGGTGAGAAAATAAAATTGCCTCCTTTTTCGGTAATCAGAAAAATGCAAATAAACTCTTTTGGATTTTTAAATACTTTTTTGAAATCGGCTGCTTTAGATTCTTCAACAATTCCATGTTCAATTAAGTCTTCAAGAACCGTGGCGTTGATTGTCCATTCTCTTTGATAATCAGCTTTATCCAGTATCACTTCACCTAGATTCACTTCATGCTGATGTGCAATAAAAATAGGGTATTTCGAAAAATTAGCATTAGTAATTTCCAATGCAACTTCCTTAATAGAATTATTATAAAATTCGATGTCTTTTTTTAAACTATCTAATAGAGGGTGTTTATCCATAATTCCTATTTAATTGCAATAATGATACATTCTCAACGTGCAAGGTATGTGGAAACATATCTACCGGTTGTGCTTTGATGAACGAATATGCAGATGTTAATAATTCTATATCGCGTGCTTGAGTAGCCGGATTGCAACTGACATATATTAGTTTTTTGGGTAAAAGATTTAAAATGGCTTCAATAACTTTTTTATGAATTCCAGGTCGGGGAGGATCAATTATTATGGTATCTGCTATGCCATATTTTTCAGCAAATTCAGGAGTTAAGAGATCTTCAACCTGTCCTGCAAAATACTGAGCATTATCAATTTTATTGAATTTCATATTTTCTTCAGCATCCAATACTGCTTCATCAACTGTTTCAATTCCAATTACCTTGTGAACATCTTTTGCAAGAAAAAGCCCGATGCTTCCAACACCAGAATATAAATCATAAATAACTTCATTTTGTTTGAATTGCCCGAATTCCTTAATCACTTCATATAATCGAACAGCTTGTAATGAGTTTGTTTGATAAAATGATTTTGGTCCTAACTTAAATTTCAGGTGATTAATTTTTTCAGTGATGAATTTATTCCCACTATAATGTTTTGCTTCAATGTCGTAAACCGAATCATTCTGTTTGGTGTTTACCATATAAAAAAGAGATGATATCTGTGGGAATTCGGTATGAAGAGTTTGAAGCAATTGTTCCATCTCATCTGTCAATTCTTCACCAAAAACTAGATTAATCATCAAATCCTGAGTTGTACTTGTTCGTACAAAGAGTGAACGTAATTGCCCCCTATGTTTGTATGGATTGAAAAAACTAAAATTCTTCTCTTTTGCATATTCCCGAATGAAGTTTCTGATCTCATTTGAGGGCGATTCCTGTAGATAGCAATGTGTAACATCAACTAATTTATCAAATCGTCCGGGTGCGTGAAATCCAACTGCATTTCTATTTTCAATAGCTTCTTCAGATTCGATTTCAGCCTGAGATAACCACCTGGAAGTAGAAAAGGAATATTCAAGCTTGTTTCGATAATATTCAGTTGTTTTATTGCCAATAATTGGTAAAATGTTTGGATTTTCTAACCCACCGATTCGGGTTAAACTATTTACAACTTGTTGAAATTTGAATTCTAATTGACTATCATAGGCCATATTTTGAATCTTGCAACCTCCGCAAATGTCAAAATGTGAGCAAATTGCAGTTTGTCGATTCTGTGATTTTGTATGCCATAATACTGATTTTGCATCATAAAATCCTTTCCTTTTACGAAGGATTTCTAAGTCAATAATATCTCCGGGTAAAGTATGATCAACAAAAACTACTGCATTATTTATTCGTGTAATCCCCTTTCCTTTAGCAGATAAATCTACTATTTCAATATGTTGAAATACTTCGTTTTTTTTCACCTGTATATATTAATTTGATTTCGGTAGGTATTAGCCTTTTTTTAGCCTCTTTTCAAGTCTTTCTTTTGCTTTTACACAATTGAAAAGCATGTATTTGAAAACTTGAGCTTCTTGAAAACCTGGCTCAACAAATATTTGTTTATTGTAAGGCATAATAAAAACCGTTGTTGGGAATTTAACCTTTGGATCTTCGGAATACATCGAATTAGTCGTAAGATATTTAATCAATTCTAATCCAGTATATGATTCATCACCAACTTGATACTTTATTCCTTCTCTTTTAGGATTAACCTTAGTGCAAATAAAATCATTCTGAAGGATTTTTATTATTTGTGGGTTAACATAGGTTTCCTTTTCCATTTTTACACAATAGGGGCATTTAGTTGTCATCAGATCCACCAGAAGAATTTTCTTTTCATTCTGTGCTTTTTCATAGGCAACATCCCATTCCAACCAATTAATTTCTTGGTTCTGACTGAAAACAAAAGTGCTTCCTGAAAATATAAATAATAAAAGAAAAATTCTCTTCACTCCTTGCGTATTTTAAGAAACGGCAAAGTTAATAAAAATGATCTATAGACTTGGGAAATGAAGGGACAGTAATTTGTGAAATTATTTTAATGCAGTTGCATTGAGTTTTTCGTTGTGATTAACATAAATTTTGAGAAGATGTTTGAATGATTTTGGCTTTTGAAATCCTTCTTCAGTAAACACTTCATTATGCTCTGGGTAATAAAATATTATTGCAGGGTATTTTACTTGCTCATCTTCGGCAAGAAGTTTTAAAAGTTGTTGCGAATTTATTGATTGTCCTTTGTAAAGGAAAGTTTGTCCTTTTTTCTCTGGATTTAATTTTACAGCTACGAAATGATTATTAATTATCTCAACAATTTCAGCATCAGTAAATGTTTCTTTATCCATTTTTTTACACCAACCGCACCATTCGGTGTATAAATCGAGCATGATAACTTTCTCTTCATTTTTAGCAATATCGCAACTCTCATCCCAACTCACCCAATTTACTTTAGGTAATTTAGGTAATTTAGGTGCTTGCGAATAGTCCTGTGCGTGGACAGATACAGCGCCTAATATAACTACTAAAAGGATGAATAAAAGTTTTTTCATGGGTTGCAATACTTTTACATTTTCAATTTTATTTGATGATGTAAATATACAATCTTATAGCCCCCAATGTCAAATTAATTTACAAGAAGTTATCCTTGCAGCAGTTTAAATAGTACATAATCAATGTACTATGGTGACGAGAAAATTTAATAAAAAACTATTTAGTTGGATCTAAATTAATGTATTTATTCAGTATCTGATTAAACTGTGCTGCATTTTTGTAGCCTGGCTCTAAATATAATTTCTTTTCCTTAGTATACAGAAAAACTGTTGTTGGATAACCAGTCCTTTGATTCTGAACAAGCATACCATACAATTGCATTCCTGTGTATTTTTTACCTTCTATATCATATTGGATATTTTTTAATTCCGGATTAAATTTTACAGGAATAAAGTGTTTGTCGATAAGTTTGATAACCTCAGGGTTTGTATAGGTGTCTTTATCCATTTTCTTACACCATCCACACCAATCCGTATACAGATCAATCATTAATATTTTGTCTTTCTTTTTAGCCATTGTATAGCCATCGTTCCAATTTTGCCAGCTAAGTTCATTTTGAGTTTGTGAGAAAGCGAGAGTCGTTGTAAAAATACTGAGTATAGTAATAATTAGAAATTGTTTCATTGTCTATTGTTTTGTCTTCATTTATCAAATACTATTCCATCAAAAATACTTTAGGCAATTTTGCTTTTCAAATATAAACAGATATTTATTTTTATATTGTTATTTACGTTAAAAAGGAATTAAATAGTTAATCCAGAAATTTTGTCAGGTAGTTTTTATTTAGATAATCCAATACGTTTGAACTTCCACCCGTATGGGTATTGATGTAATTTTTAGCATTTTGCCCATAATTTAAATAGGCATTTTCTTTAATCAAATTATTTAATGATAATTCAAAATCATCTGGATGTTTAATTAAAACTGCTGCATCTTGATTTATTAATTCACCTGCTTCAGGAAATTTTTGATGTCCATTCGGGCCAAACATAATTGCATTGCCAAAACTTGCTGGTTCCAGTAAATTATGTATCGATTTATTAAATCCACCGCCAATAAATACTATATTACTCAGGGAATACAGTTTATTCAGTAATCCGATTGTATCCACAATTAATATTCTTGCTTTCGAAATATCTTCTTTCGAATAATTTTCGGTCCAAAGCACACATGCATGCTCACTAAACTCATGACAAATAGATTGAATTCTAGCTGGACTTACATCATGCGGTGTAATGATAATCTTCCAATCATTCAGACTGTTTCTAATCATTTTTTTGATTAGATTCTCTTCTGTTTCATAGGAGGAACCCAGAATCAATATTTTTGATTCTCCTTTAAAATCTACCGCTTTTTGAATCTCATCTATTTTAATCGTTTTAGAAATTTGAAAAACACGATCTATTCGCGTATCAGGAATAACAGATACATGATGAATCTTATTTTTTTCAAGAATTGTCTTACTTTCTTCATTTTGAACGAAAATATGATCGGGAATTCTTAATAAATCAAGGAATATGAACCCATATGACTTGAAAAATATTTGATTAGTGCGAAATAGTGCAGACACAAGAATCAAAGGAATATTCTTGTTTTTTAATTGATTGAAATAGTGAAACCAAAAGTCATATTTAATAAAAATGGCTAAACTCGGATTAACTAATTCAATGAATTTTTTAGCATTATTTTTAGTATCAATTGGCAAATAAGTAATCAAATCTGCTTGCTGATAATTTTTCCTGATTTCAAAACCTGATGGGGAAAAAAAAGTCAGGATTATTTTAAGATTGGGGTGATTTTTTTTGAGTGATTCAATGATTGGCCTTCCCTGTTCAAACTCACCTAAAGATGACACATGTATCCAAATCCTAAATTCATTCTCTGATTTGTGTTCTTGGAGCGTTGTAAATACATTTTTACGACCCACAATCCAACTCTTGGCTTTAGGACTAAATGGAGTACTTATTTTGATGATAAGCCAATAGAGCTTAATCGAACCATTATAAAGCAATATTGACATTAAGCGTAAAAACATGCTACTAATTGATATAAAATTTATCAGGACTTCTGGTGAAGAGAGGTAAGTCCAGGCCAATTGACAAACTATAAAATATATCCATACGATTTACATCAGGAGCAGCCATCATATCGAAATTCAGATCACGTCTGTTTTTGGTAAATCCTTCAGTAATACTAAAAATAGCATGAAAACTACCCAGATTTTTATTGTTAAATCGGTAATAACCAACTTGCTGGATCAAGGTTGCTCCATTTGATAAACGATCATAACCTTTTGCATATTCACCTTCAATTTGATACAGAGGGCCAAAGCTATAGGTGTGAAAAATCTTATGTTGTAAAAATCCAGTACCAATTCCAATAATTAAACCTGAATTTGGATTGGGACCCAATACTGGTATGAGATAAGAGATTTTTGCGTCACAATTAAAACCTCGTAATTCTTGCGCAACAGGAACTAATAAGCCTTGGTTATCAATTAAATAACCTTCACTTGTACTAATGTTTGAAAATATATCATTTTCTTTTACTGTTGTTCCGAACATCAGGTTGGCTGATGTACCCAAAATAATATTGTTGCTGAACTTGAAAGAATAGGATATTCCAAGCTGTGAAAACCCTCCAAACCTATCAGCCATATCTTTATCAGGAATGCTGTAAGAAAAATCAAATCCAACAATTGACATATTTATTGATGAATCTTTGATGCTTGCTTGTCCAAAAGAAGTTGTAGTAATAACTAAAAATGAAAGGGAAATAAAAAACTTTAAGCGTACATTCATTTGATCTGAGATTAAAAATTCTTCGCAAATTTAACTATATATTTGCACATCTTATTTATTCTAAAATAATCTATCAGTAAAAATGAAAATTGCAGTTGTAGGAACAGGATATGTTGGTTTAGTAACCGGAACTTGTTTGGCAGAGTCAGGTAATACAGTTACCTGTGTGGATATCGATATCGATAAAGTTGAAATGATGAAGGCTGGGAAAGTGCCTATTTATGAGCCAGGTTTGGAAGTAATATTCGAAAGAAATATTAAACAAGAACGGCTGTTTTTTACAAATAATCTTAAAGAGGGAATTCAGGATGCAAAAATTATATTTTTAGCATTGCCAACTCCTCCTGGTGAAGATGGATCCGCTGATTTACAATATGTATTAGATGTTGCAGGTCAATTAGGATCTTTATTAGAGAATTACACAGTAATTGTAAATAAAAGTACTGTGCCAGTTGGTACTGCTGATAAAGTGATATCTAAAATTTCGGAAAATGCACTGGTGGAATTTGATGTTGTCTCGAATCCTGAATTTCTGAAAGAAGGCTTTGCTGTTGATGATTTCATGAAACCTGATCGCATTGTTGTTGGAACCCGATCCATGAAAGCCAGAGAACTCATGGATAAATTATATAAACCCTTCGTCAGACAAGGAAATCCTGTTGTTTTTATGGATGAGAGATCATCAGAGTTAACAAAGTATGCAGCAAATTCATTTCTGGCAACCAAAATTACTTTCATGAATGAAATTGCAAATCTTTGCGATTTGATGGGAGCTAATATCGATATGGTCAGAAGGGGAATTGGAACAGATGTAAGAATTGGAAAGCATTTTCTTTATTCAGGTATAGGATATGGAGGAAGTTGTTTCCCTAAAGATGTTCAGGCTCTTTCAAAAACTGCTAATGAATATGGTTACAATCTTGATATTCTGCATGCAGTAATGTCCATTAATGATAAGCAGAAAACTATTTTAATACCCAGAATGAAAGAACATTTTGGCGGATCTTTAAAAGGAAAGAAAATTGCTATGTGGGGACTGGCTTTTAAAGCCAACACGGATGATATTAGAGAAGCTCCATCATTATATATTATTGATGAGCTATTGAAAGAAGGAGCCGAAGTGCATGCATATGATCCTGAAGCCATGCCTAATATAAAAAAGGTAATTGGTGATAAAATCACTTATGGTAATTTCCAATATGATGTTTTAGAAGGAGCTGATTGTTTACTGATCGTTACAGAATGGCAGGCATTCCGAAATCCTAATTTTAGTAAAATTGCTTTAAATTTGAAAGAAAAAGTGATTTTTGATGGTCGTAACTTGTATGAGCATGAAGAATTAGCCGAGTTAGGCTTTACCTACTTTTCAATTGGAAGGAATAAAGCTTTTGAAGAAAGTCAAAAAAATAAATGAGTAATAGAAAAAAAAGAGTTCTCATAACAGGTGCTGCTGGTTTTATTGGTTCACACCTATGTGATAAGTTCATTAAAGAAGATTATGAAGTTATTGCAATGGATAACCTATTAACGGGTAGTTTGAGTAATATTCAACACTTGTTTAAATTAAAAGAGTTCTCATTTCATCATCATGATGTAAGCAAGTTTGTTCATGTGCCAGGTCAATTGGATTATATCCTGCATTTTGCATCACCTGCCAGCCCAATTGATTACCTGAAAATGCCTATTCAAACATTAAAGGTAGGCTCACTTGGTACGCACAATTTATTGGGTTTAGCATTGGCGAAAAATGCGAGATTATTAATTGCATCAACTTCAGAGGTGTATGGCGATCCACAGGTTCATCCGCAAAAAGAAGATTATTGGGGAAATGTAAACCCCATTGGTCCTCGTGGAGTTTATGATGAAGCTAAACGGTTTCAGGAAGCCATAACCATGGCTTATCATACTTATCATCAGCTTGATACCCGAATAGTGAGGATTTTCAATACGTTCGGTGAAAGAATGCGATTAAATGATGGACGCGCATTGCCAGCATTTATTGGTCAGGCTTTACGAGGAGAAGATATAACAGTATTTGGTGATGGACTGCAAACCCGTTCATTTTGTTATATCAAAGATCAGGTGGATGGTATTTACAAATTACTTTTAAGTGATTATGCTTATCCTGTAAATATTGGAAATCCTGATGAGATTACAATTTTGGATTTTGCCAAAGAGGTGATTGAATTAACAGGATCAAAATCTAAAATAGTATATGAATCTCTTCCTGTTGATGATCCTATGCAAAGGCGACCTGATATTTCGTTGGCAAAAGAAAAATTGGGTTGGACACCTCATCATACCAGAACAGAAGGATTGAAAAAAACTGTAGAATATTTCAAATCATTAGCTGAGTTTCAATAGATAATAATGAAGAAGATATTAGTAACCGGAGGAGCAGGTTTTATTGGCTCTCATTTAATTAAGCTTTTTGTCAATAAATATCCAGACTATCAAATTTGTAATCTTGATAAGCTTACTTATGCTGGAAATCTGGAAAATCTGAAAGATGTACAGAATAAGCCAAATTATGCATTTATTAAAGGCGATATTGTTGATTCAGTTTTTGTAAACGAATTATTTGAGCAACATTATTTTTATGGAGTCATTCACTTAGCTGCTGAGTCCCATGTGGATCGATCTATATTGAAACCAAATGAGTTCATTGAAACCAATATAGTTGGTACTTTCAATTTATTAAATGCAGCGAAAGTTTTTTGGGAAGATGAATCTGATCATATCTTTTATCATGTTTCTACTGATGAAGTGTACGGAAGTCTGGGAGACAGTGGGTATTTTGTAGAAAGTACAGCTTATGATCCTCGATCTCCATATTCTGCTTCAAAAGCAAGCTCAGATCATTTGGTGAGAGCCTATCATCATACTTATGATTTGCCTGTTAAGATTTCGAATTGTTCGAATAATTATGGGCCGTTTCAGTTTCCTGAGAAGTTATTACCATTAATGATCAACAATATTAAAAATAATAAGCCACTTCCTGTTTATGGGAAAGGTTTAAATATTAGAGATTGGTTGTGGGTAGAAGATCATGCAAGTGCTATTGACACAATATTTCACCAAGGGAAAGTAGGAGAGACCTACAATATTGGTGGAAAAAACGAGTGGAAGAATATTGATATAGTCAATCTTTTGTGTGAAATTATGGATCGCAAAATGAATCGTAAAAGTGGCGACTCAGCAAAGTTAATTACCTATGTAAAGGACAGAGCAGGGCATGATATGCGTTACGCAATTGATCCAACCAAACTGGAGACTGATTTAGGTTGGGAACCATCTATTACTTTCGAAGAAGGGCTTGAGAAAACAGTAGATTGGTATCTGGATAATGAAGAATGGATGGAGAGAGTTACTTCTGGGGCGTATAAAAGTTATTATAACGAGCAATATACGAAGAGGTAAGCCTACCACCAAGACACCAAGACACCAAGAAATATGAACAAAAGTGAATTGGATAAAATAGCAACAAAAGTTGTCAATGCAGCCTTTGAAGTTCATAAGGAGTTAGGCGCTGGTCTATTAGAATCAGTTTATCACATCTGTTTAGTAAAAGAGTTGAAGAATAGAGGATTAAAAGTTGAGTCCGAAGTGAGAATTCCGGTAGTTTATAAAGGAGAAACTCTTTCTAAGGACTTTTATATTGATATATTAGTTGAAGATGAAATTATAATTGAACTTAAAGCTGTTGAAATAATGCTTCCAGTTCATGAAGCGCAGCTGATAAGTTATCTAAAGCTTGCAAACAAAAAATTAGGATTTCTTCTCAATTTCAACGTTGATTTAATTAAGAATGGAATAAAACGGAGAATCAATGGTTATTTTAGTGAAAAATAAAACTGTGCCTTCGTGCCTCCGTGGTTAAACTCTAACCACCAAGACACCAAGTCACCAAGAATATGGAGAATAAAATAAAGTTAAATCTTAAATAATTAAATAGGAGAATTACGAAGAATCAATATTTATCTTCAATCAATTAAAATCCGTGCCTTCGTGCCTCCGTGGTTAAGCTCTAACTACCAAGATACCAAGTCAACAAGAATATAGAGAATAAAATAAAGTTAAATCTAAAATAATCAAATAGGAGAATTACGAAGAATCAATATTTATCTTCAATCAATTAAAATCCGTGCCTTCGTGTCTCCGTGGTTAAGCTCTAACTACCAAGACACCAAGTCACCAAGAAACAATAAAGTTAAAATGAATATTGGAGAATCAATGGATATCTTAAATAAAAACCGTGTCTTTGTGCCTCCGTGGTTAAGCATTTTATTATGAAAGGAATTATACTAGCCGGTGGAGCCGGCACACGATTACACCCATTAACTTTAGCAGTTAGTAAGCAGCTAATGCCTGTTTATGATAAGCCGATGATTTATTATCCATTGTCTATTTTGATGATGGCAAAAATTCAGGAAATTCTGATAATTTCTACTCCAGAAGATTTGCCAAATTTTGAAAGATTACTGGGAGATGGACGTAGTTTGGGATTAAAATTCTCTTACAAAGTACAAGAAATTCCAAATGGCTTGGCACAAGCATTTGTTTTAGGAGAAGAGTTCATTGGAGATGATGATGTTTGCTTAGTTCTTGGTGATAATATTTTCTATGGAAAGGAGTTGCCTCAAACCTTACAAGCTTGTAATAATCCGGATGGTGGGATTGTATTTGCCTATCATGTTGCTGATCCTGAAAGATATGGAGTTGTAGATTTTGATGAAAATAGGAAAGCATTAAGTATTGAGGAAAAGCCTAGCCAACCCAAATCGAATTATGCAGTTCCAGGTTTGTATTTTTATGATAATTCTGTGGTTGAAATAGCTAAAAATCTTAAACCTTCAGCAAGAGGAGAGTATGAGATTACCGATGTAAATAAAACTTATTTGGAAAAAGGAAAGCTTAAAGTTCAGGTGATTAGTAGAGGAACAGCTTGGCTCGATACTGGAACTTTCCACTCACTCATGCAAGCTTCTCAATTTGTTGAAGTTCTTCAGGAAAGACAAGGAATGAAGATTTCCTGCATTGAAGAAATTGCTTGGAAAATGGGGTTTATTAATTCAGATCAATTGCAAACAATTGCTGAACCCCTTGTGAAAAGTGGTTATGGACAGTATCTGTTGAATATGCTCAAGCAGGAAAGAGAGATGAAGAAATTAAAGAAATAACTATTTCTTTTTAAAATTGTTAATCGTTTTCCAAATGGCAAAACCAATTAGCAAAACGGATAATACCTTTACCACACTAGATATATCCTGAAAATTGACTTTGTTAAAAAGAGGAGCAATAACAACTGGAATAATAATGAGCGGTTTTAATTTCTCTAATCCATATTTTGTCCTGATCGGTTGTAAGATTAAATATACAATTACCACAATTGCAACAATATAAACTACTTCTGTATTCATATTCTCAACGTTAAAAAGATTAGAATGATCTCAAAATTATTCTTATTAATCAGAAAGTTTAGAACAATAGAATCATTCATATCACTGCTGTTTTTTGAAATCAAAAGGCACTTTAAATCCCATCATCAATTCCGAAGATTTTCCTCTAAATTGTTGTATTGCTGAATAACCCTTGTTCTGGTAAAACACCCATGTGTCAATTTGGTTTAATACACTTCCTGTTCCTAATGTATATTCTCCTTTCAAATATAAAATGAGATTTTTTAAAATATAAAAATCAATTTCAATACCAGTTGTGAGTGTTATTATATTTTTATTGGGTCTGGCGAATGTGATTTCCCTGTATAGTGAATCATTTGGATATGCTAAATTATATATGACTACATTGCCACTAAAAGATTCATAATCTCCCGTTATTCTTGAATGAAGTAAGTTCATGCCCAATGATGGAATAATGGTGAAACGGTTCAAAACGGATGGCAATTGATAATGATATTCAAATAGAAGAGGGATTTTGAATAGGTTTGATTCTCCAAACCTTGTTCCCCCACCATAAATTACATCATCTTCATCCATGATATAATACCGATTCCAGAAGTTCTGAGTAGAAATGCCAGTTTGTAGTCCAATATTCTCATGTAGTTTGACCCCAAAATTTATTCCTATTGTGAAATCGGCATAATTAAAACTTGGGAAAGCATAGCGTCCATTTCTTGATGTTATAACATCTTTGCTGGGGATTGAAGAATAATAACGCCACAAGGCACCTGCACCAAACCCTATGTAAAATCGTTTGTTATTTGATTCCTTTACACTTTTTATTCGTTCATTCTTCGTCTCTTTTCTGTAGGATGATTTCTGCCATATATTACTCAGCGGATACTCTAACCCAAATAGTAGCTTTAAATTATTTCCATTTGAAATTAATGACGCTTGTTTCTCAGGTCCACTATTAGTCGAATAAACAATGTTAGTTTCTATCAGTTTGAAAAAGCCACTTTGATAGTTAATAGAACTGGTTAGTCGAACATCTGATTTAAGCTTTAATTTTAACGAGAGTCCAGTTTCTTGCATGAAAAATAATTTTCTGAATCCGGTCAGATCCTGATGAGTTATTTTTAGTGTATCAAGTGGAGAATTTCTTATAGTCGTGCCAGAGCTCTCGCTAAGAAAATCATCATTAATATTGAAGCTAAAACCAATATGAGGAGTGAAAAATAATTTGTCTTTTATAAGGGGAAATGTATATTTAAATCGAAAAGGTATTTGGTAACAAATCAAAGTATTACTGGCCATAATATGAAAATACCCATCCCTTGTATTCGGACCACCATAATATGTAAAACGTGAAAATCCTGTTTCTATCTCAAAACTCTTTTTTATTTCCTGAGCAATTTTAAAGGAAAACATTGCTCCGGGAATTGGTGGATTCCATAGCAAATCACCTTCATCATATAGAGTGTAAAAGTAGGCTTGTAAACCAACTTCAGCTCCAATTTTGGTTTCTAATTGACTAAATGATTGAAAAGTGAATACTGAAAGAAGCAATACAAAGAATAGTTTCTTCATTTTATTAGCTTTTTAACTTGGATGGCATAAATACCACAAATTATAAGCCAACAACAGTATAAATTCTAAAGAATCTCTAAAGCGCTTTCAACACATTCTCAATAGCAACTTCTTTGCTTATTTCAACTAAGAGTTCATTAACCGAAACACGTTTTTGTGCCATCGTATCTCGATAGCGAACGGTAACCGTATTGTCTTCCAAACTTTGTCCGTCAACAGTTATAGCATATGGAGTTCCAATAGCATCTTGCCTTCTGTACCGCTTACCAATACTATCTTTTTCATCGTATTGACAATTGAAATGGAATTTAAGCTCGTTGTAAATCTCAATTGCTTTTTCATCCATTCCATCTTTCTTAACTAAAGGAAGAATGGCCACTTTATAAGGGGCGAGTGCAGCAGGAATTTTCAGAACGGTTCGTTCTGAGCCATCTTCAAGCTTTTCTTCAGTAAATGCATGAGATAAAATGCTTAGAAACATCCGGTCCAATCCAATAGAAGTTTCAACTACAAAGGGAACATAACTTTCTTCTAATTCATTGTCGAAATATTGTAGTTTTTTACCGGAGAACTCTTCATGCTGACTAAGATCAAAATTAGTTCTAGAATGAATCCCTTCTAATTCTTTAAATCCAAAGGGATATTTGTATTCAATATCTACAGCTGCGTTCGCATAATGTGCTAGTTTATCGTGTGTATGTATTCTATAGTTTTCCTCAGGCATACCAAGGGCTTTGTGCCACTTAAGTCTTGCTTCTTTCCAATACTCAAACCATTTCATTTCTTCTCCGGGACGAACAAAAAATTGCATTTCCATTTGTTCAAATTCGCGCATACGAATAATAAACTGGCGAGCGACAATTTCATTGCGGAAGGCTTTTCCAATCTGTGCTATTCCAAAAGGAATTTTCATTCTACCTGATTTCTGTACATTCAGGTAATTAACAAATATTCCTTGAGCTGTTTCAGGTCTTAGATACAATTCACTTGCACCATCAGCTGCAGCTCCCATTTGAGTAGAAAACATCAGGTTAAACTGGCGCACATCTGTCCAGTTTCTTGTTCCTGAAACAGGGCAAGCTATTTCCTGATCAATAATAATTTGTTTCAACTCATCCAGATTATTCTCCTCCAAAGCTTTCACAAAACGATTTCTAATTGCATCTATCTTTTCCTGATTTGCTAAAACACGAGGATTTGTTTCCCTGAATTGAGATTCATCAAATGATTCTCCAAAGCGTTTTGCTGCTTTATCAACTTCTTTATTGATCTTTTGTTCAAACTTATCAATCTGACCTTCAATTATTTCATCAGCTCTATAGCGTTTTTTTGAATCTTTATTGTCAATTAAAGGATCACTAAAGCCGTCCACATGTCCGGAAGCTTTCCAGACTTTTGGATGCATAAAAATGGCTGAATCAATTCCAACAATATTTTTGTTTAACTGAACCATTGACTTCCACCAATAGCTTTTAATATTATTTTTCAATTCTGCACCAAGCTGTCCATAATCATAAACTGCAGCTAGTCCATCGTATATTTCACTTGATTGAAAAACGAATCCGTATTCTTTACAGTGACTAATTATTTTTTTTAAATTGTCTTCTTGATTTGCCATAATTATTGTTTCTAGTAACTGGTTTATTATTACTTCTCAACTGCTTTAATAAAATTATTCAGCATTTTTCCTAATGTCTCAGTTCGAGAATGAATATCCTCATAAATTGCTTTATTTGTTAATGATCCTGTTTCAAATAGTGTTTCCAAGTGATCTAGCGTTTCATCATTTGAAGAAATTGAAAGTTTAAGAATCTAATATAATCATTTCTGTATCTTCTTCTTCTATATCCTTCAACAATGTTGGATCTAACTGATTTGCTTGATCTGCGAATTTGACTTCCTTCCTCATACATTTCAAATTTAGCAGCTCAGTCAGTGTCATTTTATGAATTTGAATTAAGTTTTCTTTCGCAAGTTTCCAAATTTCAAGATTTTTATAACTCATAGCTTAAATTTATCGATCTACCAGCAGCCAGCAACTAGATACCAGTATTATACGTTAAACAAAAAATGCAACTGATCCCCATCCTGCACAATATAATCTTTGCCGACTACATGAAATTTGGCTGCGTCTTTACAAGCTTGCTCTGTTTTTAACTCCACATAATCTGTAAATTTTATCATTTCAGCACGAATAAAGCCTCTCTCAAAATCTGAGTGAATGGCACCGGCAGCTTGAGGTGCTGTGCTGTTTTTAGGTGTGGCCCAAGCTCGTACTTCCTTTTTACCAACAGTGAAAAATGTGATCAGGTCCAGTAAATGATAAGCAGAATGAATTAATACATTTACTCCAGGTTCTTTCAATTCATACATCTCCATGAATTCGTTTCGCTCCTCGTCATCTTCAATTTCAGCTATTTCTGCTTCCAGCTTTGCGTTTAAAATAACAATTTCGGCATTTTCCTCTGCAATTGACTCTTTCAATGCATCAACATGCTTATTCCCATTTAATCCGGCATCATCAACATTGGCTACATACAGAATTTTTTTCCCTGTCAAAAATGAATAATTCTTCAGCATTTTCCATTCTTCAGGAGTGAATTTCATTTCTCTAACAAATCCTCCTTCATCCAAATGCTCTTTGACTTTCTCCAATAGCTGAATTAATTGGGCTATTTTTTTATCACCTCCCTTGGCTGCTTTTCTATTACGTTCAATTGATTTTACAGCAGTCTCGAGATCTTTTAACTGTAATTCAAAATCAAGTTCTTCCTTATCTCTAACAGGATTTACAGATGTGTTAATGTGAACTATATTGTCATTATCAAAACAGCGAATGACATGAATAATTGCATCGCTATGACGAATGGAATCTAAGAATCCATTTCCCAAACCTTCGCCTTGACTTGCTCCTTTTGCTAAACCTGCAATATCAATAAACTCAACTGTATTGGGTGTTGTTTTGTGTGGCTGTTCCATTTCGCTCAACTTGCTCAATCTGCTATCAGGAACATCTACCACACCAATATTTGATTCGGTTGTTGTATAGGGGAAATTTTCAATTGCCGTTTCATTCCCGGTTAAGGCCTTAAATAATGAGGATTTTCCCACATTTGGCAATCCAACTATTCCACAAGGTAATACCATAAATCCATTTTTTTAGAAAGTGCAAATTTAAGCTATCCTATTGGCATATGCTTGGTTTTATTTGGAAATAAACTTAAAAAAACGGAGAGTAAAAAAGATTAATTTGTCGAATTAATCTCCTTATAAATTTTTACATTCGTGAGGTATAATTTAAATCAACTAATTATTGCTGGCTGCTAAATTTATTCAAAGGAATCAGTAATATTTCAATACAATAACTATGACAAGTGTATTAGGACATCTCGAGCCAAAATCAGTTTGGAAATATTTTGAAGAAATCTGTAAAATCCCTCGTCCATCCAAAAAAGAGGAAAAAATAATAGCCTATTTAGTAGACTTTGCTAAGGCGCAAAAGCTTGAGTACAAAACAGATGACCTCAACAATGTTTTGATTTCGAAACCAGCAACAAAGGGTTTTGAAAATAGGAAAACAGTTGTTCTACAATCGCATCTGGATATGGTGGGTGAGAAGAATTCAGATACAAAACATGATTTTGAAAAGGATGCTATCCTTCCTCGGATTGATGGTGAGTTAGTTTATGCAACAGGAACAACTCTTGGTGCAGATGATGGAATTGGCATTGCAGCTCAAATGGCAATCCTTGTTGCAGATGACATTCCTCATGGACCAATTGAGTGCTTATTTACTGTAGATGAAGAGACTGGTTTAACAGGAGCATTCGGATTACAGCCTGGTTTTTTTGAAGCAAAAACTTTAATTAATTTGGATTCAGAAGATTGGGGTGAAATCTTCATTGGATGTGCTGGAGGTAGGGATACTAAAGCCGAATTTACATTCACAAAATATCCTGTTCCTTGCGCCATGTCCTTTTACCGTATTGCAGTAACTGGATTACAAGGAGGACATTCAGGAGATGAGATCCATAATGGTTTAGGAAATTCAATCAAAATTGTTAATCGTTTTATACTCGAAACAAGAGAAAAATATAGTGTTTTTGTTGCAGATATAAATGGTGGTAATGCGAGAAATGCAATTCCACGTGAAGCATTTGCAACTCTTTTAGTAAATGAAAAACATGCTGCTGATTTTGAAGATTTTGTTAAAATATTCAACAAAAACCTAAGAAATGAACTTTGTGTAACAGCTCCCGATTTAAAAATCGAAGTGGAGAAAACGGAGAAACCAGAGTTTATTATTGATCTTACCACTCAGGCTAAACTCAGTATGGCCATTGCTGCATGTCCTCATGGAGAGCAGGCTTGGAGTCAAACATTAGATAATTTAGTTGAAACGTCAACGAATTTAGCCACGATTAAAACAGAAGGAGATAAAGTATTAATTGGAACGAGTCAGCGAAGTTCAATCCAGTCAAAGCTGGATGATATGGTACATACTGTGCAATCTGTTTTTAAGTTAGCAGGCGCAAAAGTGATTTCCTCAGATGGCTATCCGGGTTGGGAACCCAATCCGGATTCTGAAATAGTCAGAATTAGTGAAGCTTCTTATAAACGCCTATTTAATTCAGATCCAGAAGTGAAAGCCATACATGCAGGTCTGGAATGTGGACTTATTGGTGTGAAATATCCCGGTATTGATATGGTTTCTATTGGACCAGATATTAAAGGAGCACATACTCCAGAGGAGAGAATCAATATTCAAACAACGATTGATTTTTGGGAGTTGCTTCTAGATATGTTGAAGAATATTCCTATAAGATAGTGTAGGACCGAATTTCCTGCCAGAAGTCAGGCTGGTATTCGGTCTTTGTCCGATTGAAAATCGGACCTACAATAGTTGATCTAAGACTGGCAGGTTTTATATATCATAGCAAACGAAACCATGAGTTTTGAAATTGACCAGACCTATCTGGTTGAACAAAACCTGATAGGTCGAAAGGAGAAAGTCTTTTGCCAAAAGTTTATTGTTTATTCAGTTGTTCAACCTAACAGGAGCAAGGCCACCTGTTAGGTTAAGTGTATTTCTTATTAAATCATTGATGGGGAGGAGCATTATTTGAGGATGATAACTGTTCTTTAGTCGTAGGCTGACTTAAAGTCGTACTACGACATATGGATCAAACCTCACCGGTTTCATTTACAAGTGAACTACAAAACAAGATTTTTGGATTGCACGAACGTAGGTCCGATTTGAAATCGGACTTTTTTCTTCATATTTGACCGAACATAATTCGGTCCTACATTAATCACTCGAAAATTATTGTCTTGTAAGTGATTTTAGTCGTAGGCCAACTTCAAGTCGCGCTAAGACTGATCCTGAAAAGAATCAGTCCTATCTGGTTGAATAAAACCTGATAGGTCGAAAGGAGAAAGTCTTTTGCCAAAAGTTTGTTGTTTATTCAGTTGTTTAACCTAACAGGAGCAAGACCACCTGTAAGGTTTGAATGAGTTATTCTTAGTCTGTAGCGCAGGCCTTTTGAGCGTTGGGGACTAAGGATTGAATAGAAAAAAGCATTGAGCTAGTCCGATTGCAAATCGGACCTACATTAGTTTTTAAATATCTCCTTATTCAATACCCCATACCCATTAAAGCTGCTACGTGCGGTGAAAAGTATTGTTAGGATAACAGAAACTGTTGTAACAACAAATATGGCTATAACGATTGTTATTTGATATTTTACAGCCAGCATTGGACTTGAACCTCCAAGTATTTGTCCAGTCATCATACCCGGAATAGACACAATCCCAAAGGTTGCCATGCCTGCAATAAATGGATTAACCGCGCTTTTAAAACCTTCACGGAAAAAGGGAAGGATAGCTTCCAGTCTGGTTGCTCCCAGTGAAAGTTGGTACAGGTATCTATTCTCGTTACGCTTAATACTTTTATAAAAACTACTAACACCCACAATATTACTCCGCAGAGAGTTCCCGAGTATCATTCCACCAATCGCAATAAGGTATTTAGCATCAAAAATATTTTCAAGATTTAGGATGACAATATTGAAAAAGAAAACAATAGATAGCGTTGTAATAGCTAAACTCATAAAACTTGGGAAGAGCAAAACTTTGTACTTTAAATCAGAATTGCGAATCATAGAAACTGAAGCTACCAGAATCATGAACATTAGCCAAGCTATATTTATTAATGAATTATTTAATTCGAATAAATATTCAAGGAACAATCCCACAAGTATCAATTGAATGCCCATTCGGAAAGAAGCAATCAATGTGCGTTTGATAATTCCGATTTTAAACCACCACGAAAAGACAATAGGAATTATGATCAAGGCAAAGCCTATAATCAGGGGAAGTGTATTTATATCTACTGTTTTCATTCTAATTAATGCCTAAAGTTTGGAGTGCCTAAAATGCCTAAAGTTTGTAGTATATCATTTTTTTAACTCTAGGCACTTTTAACTTTAGTTCACTTATTACTTTTTAATCTAAACTCTTTTACTCCATTTCGATTCAACCATTCCTTGTCATGACTAATTATAATGGCAGTGTGCGTGCTTTGAATAAAATAGTCAATAACAGTTTCCTGTGCTTCTGCATCTAAACCAGCTGTAATTTCATCCAGAAAGAAAAAATCTCGATCCAATAAAATAGAAATAATAATAACAACCCTTTTCTTTTCCCCACCTGATAATTCTTCAAAATCCTTGTTTAGGGTAGATTCATCTAACCTAAAGTCATGTAACAGTTTCGTAATTCTGCTTTCTTTTGGTTTCTGCTTGATGTTAGCTTTCAAAGCGAAAATATCCTCAATTAATTGACTTACTTTTCCTTCTCCTATATCGCTGTCCTGAGAAATATAACCAATGCTTCTCCTGAGTTTCCAAATGTTTTGGGTTGAAATAGTTTCATCATTAAATTTTATTTGCCCCTTAAACTCAGGGATAAAACCTAAAATAAGTTTGAGTAAGCTGGATTTTCCAATTCCAGATGGTCCACTAATAACAAGCTTTTCCCCTTTATTAATGGATAGATTTAAGTTTTCAAACAATGTTTGATCTTTAAATCCCAGGCTAATATTTTGTAGCTCCAAATAAGGCACTTTGCTTATTTCTTAATTTTTCTAACAGCGTCAATGATAGTTCCATCAACCCATTTTATGGCTGCCACAACTTCTTCCTCAAACTCAATTTTGGCTGGAACTCCACAAATATCTTCAGCTTCTTTTTTCAATTCTTTAATTGTTTTTATGGGTAAACCAGAATCTTTTGTTGCTTCAATCAAATCTTTTCGCAGTGGATTGATAGCAATTCCTCTTTCAGTAACAATCACATCAATCAATTCACCTGGTCCACACACCGTAGTCACTTCATCACGAATAACAGGAATTCTATCTCTAAAAAGTGGAATAGGCAAAACAACAGTTTTTGATAATAAACAATTTTGCCAACCTCCAATTCCGTGAAGAAGTACTCCATCGGAATGAGTTACCACATTAGCATTAAAATCCAGATCAACTTCTGTTGCTCCCAAAATAACAATATCTACTAAGGTATTGAAGTTTCCTTTTCCATGATAATTATAGGATGTGAATGGACTGGTATCTGTATGATTTGGATTTTCACGCATAGAACGAACGCCTTCCAAATCAAAGGTTTGTCCATCAAGGATGTAATCTATCAAGCCTTCCTCTAACATTTGAACGAGGTATTTATTGGAACCACCACGAGCAAAACGAGCTTTTATGCCTCGCTCACGCATAATGTCTCCAAAAAAGTTCCCGATGGATAAAGCTGTACCACCAGCACCAGCCTGGAAAGAAAATCCATCTTTAATCAATCCTGCTTTGTCACAAAACTTTGCGGTCAATTCAGCTAAGAAAAGACGGTCAGGACTTTTTGTGATTTCCGTTGTTCCGGATACGATTTTTTCAGGTATTCCAACTTGGTCAACTTCCACTGTATAGTCGACATTGTTTCCCTGAATTTGCCATGGAATACAGGGGAATGGAACCATATTATCAGTTACCACAATAACTTTGTCGGCATATTGGGAGTCTGCAAGAGCAAAACCCAACAATCCACAGGCAGAAGAACCATTTACACCATTGGCATTGCCAAATGGATCAGCAGTAGGAGCTGCAATAACAGCAATATCAATATGAACATCTCCGTCTTGAATAGCCTGATATCGTCCTCCATGCGAACGAAGGATTCCTGTACCCTTCATTTTACCTTCTGAGGTAAATCGACCCAGAGGACCATTCATACTACCTTCGATATGGTGAATAACACCTGATTCTAAATATTGGATTAAATGAGCATGGCAAGGGAATGATGCCGAAGGAACCCAAACTAAATCTTTGAGACCCATTTCAGCAGCAATATCAAATACCTGATTGGCAATGATATCACCATTCCTGAAATGATGATGCGTGGAAATAACCATTCCATCCTTTAATCCAGATTTAACTAATGCATCTTTTAAACTTGGCTGACGTTTATCTCCATCTGCTGGATAATCGGCAACGCTTCTGATAGGAAGTTGTGCTTTGAAGCCTTCAGGTTTGTACTTTCCAACTCCCTGAAAAGGAATTTGCTTTTTACCATTTATTTCGACTGGAACTAATCTTCCAATGGCATTTTTAACGAGTTTCATGATGTTGTTCTTTAAATACTATTATCAGATTCTTTCCAGTTTTTATCTAATTTTCCCAGTAAAATTGCTGTTTCAATTAATTTGAGAGCTCTTTTTACCACAGGAGGATCAATCATTTTTGAACCTAAAGAAACCACTCCTAAACCTTTTGCAGTAGCATCATCAAATGCTAATACTATTTTCATGGCTTTTTCAAGTTCATCCTGATCAGGAGCATAAAATTCATGTATCACAGGAATTTGTCTAGGATGGATACAGCCCATTCCTTCAAATCCTAATCCTTTTGATTTTAGAATATTCTGTTTTAATGATTCCATGTCATCAACATCTGAAAATACAGAGTCGATCGCTTGAATACCTGCTGCTTTTGCTGCATTTACTAAAACTGATCTGGCATAAAATGATTCGTTTGCTTCCAAGGTTCTTTTTGCTCCTAGATCAGCCGTATAATCTTCTAGACCAATAGCAAGCGAAACAATATTATCTGATGCTGTAGCAATTTCATAAGCCTTAATAACACCTAAAGCACTTTCAATAATTGGCATATACCAAATAGGGTAATCAATTCCTTTTTCTTGTTTGATTTGAGCTATCCTCTCATCAACTTGTTGTATTTGTTCTGCACTTTCCACTTTTGGAATCAGAATCAGGTTTACATTATGAGGAATAATGAAATCTAGATCTTCAAGTCCAGTCGGAATCTGGTTGATACGCACCATTCGTTCCACGCCATAAAAATTGCATGAGCGTAAGGCATTTCTTACCAGATAACGCGCATCATGTTTTTTATCCGGAGCAACGGAATCTTCCAAATCCAGAATAATTCCATGCGCTTTATGAATTCCGGCATTTATAAATAATTTAGGAGTATTGCCTGGCAAGTATAATCTTGAAAAGCGTATCTGATCTTTTTCAGTTTGATAAATATTAGGTTCAATTATATCAAGTAGATATTCTTTATCCTGCTTTTTAAGTTTTTGGATGGCCGCTTCTAATCGAGCTGCTATTACAAATTCAAGAGCTCCTTTATCTTCAATATATACGATTGCATTTTCAATCTCAAAATGAGCAAGTACAGAATTGGCTAGAGATAATATTGAATCTCCATATAGCACATCAACTTTGCTTTTAAGCTCAATTTGAAGTCCTCCTGATTGTGTAAGTTCTATTTCAACATAACAATCTGACTTAACATCATCTCCTTTATTGCCTGAGCAAACCTTTAATTGACTCATTATAATATTTTAAACGATTTAAAACGTAGTTGAATACTAGGCCAAATTATCAAATACAAATGAATTGAGATATGATAAAGAGAAAAAACTTAAAATGCTTAAATATCACTTTGATAAGAATTAAATTCGTGGGAGTTTGAATTCAATTTTTTTAGGTGAACCATAGTATTAGCAGAAGGCGTTTTGTTTATTATATCAGTTTGTTAGCTGTTATTATACAGTTGCCAATTTCCGCTTGTAAACGGATACTTCATCTCGGAAATTATAATCTTTCTGATGAAGAATTATTGACTTTGAATCGGATATTAAATCTATTGTTACCTGAAAATGAAAATTCTCCTGGAGCCAATTCTATTTCAGCATTAACTCATATCAAATCTGTCTTGACAGACAATACAATAAAATCATCTCAAAAGCAAACCATAAAGAATGGTATTCGATGGGCTGATGATGTATCTAAAAGGCTTTTTGATAAAGAGTGTAGAGAACTGCAAAATATGAACATTGAGGAAGTATTGCGAGAAATGGAAACGTTTAAAAAGGGAAAGAAGTTTTTGTCTTTGCTATTGACATACACTTTTGAAGCAATGCTGGGTGATCCTATTTATCAAATAAACGATGATCAAAAAGGCTGGAAATGGCTTCATCATATTCCCGGAAATCCGAGACCAAGTTTAATGAATAAATACAAGCCCAATGAGTAAATACTTTGATGTTTGCATAATTGGAAGTGGGGCAGGAGCAGGACCTATTGCTTATGAAATGGCAATGACTGGTAAAAGTGTTGTTGTTATCGAGAAAGGGGGCTGGTATAATGAACAGGATTTTTCTAAAGATGAGATAGGAACATGTAGAAGAGACCATTATGTGCCTAAATTAGAAGATGAACCTCACGTAATTGAAGATTTTATTAAAGGAAAGTGGAAAGCAGAATCAAATGCAATATCAGGTGGAAGTTTTTGGAATGGGAATATTGTAGGAGGTTCCTCCAATTTTATGAGTGGCTATTTTCATCGGATGAAACCTGTTGATTTCAAGCTGCTTTCTGAATTTGGTGCAATTGAAGGTGCAAATGTGGTAGATTGGCCAGTTTCCTATGAAGAAATGGAGCCTTATTTTGCTAAGGTTGAAGAAATTGTTGGGATTTCTGGTAAAGTAGTTAATCATCCTTCACAGGAGCCACGCTCAACCAAAGACTTTCCATTTCCTTCAATGATAGATCATCCTTTTGCTAATTGGATTGATGAGTCGTCTAAAAGATTGGGTTATCATCCATTCCCTATGCCAAGAGCCATTTTAACGAAAGCACATAATCAGCGAAACGCTTGTTATTATTCTGTGTTTTGTGGTAGTTATGGATGTAATTCAGGAGCAAAAGGAAGTTCACGTGCTGCACTCTTGGATGTGGCATTTAGAACAGGAAATTGTGAAATCAGACCTCACTCAATGGCCTACAAACTTGTTTCAGATTCTAGTGGAAAAGTAACAGAACTTGAATATTTTGATAAAGAGGGAATTGTTCAAAAAGTACATGCGAAAGCGTTTGTGGTAGCTTGTCAAGCAATAGAATCGAGTAGACTATTGCTCATGTCTGTAGGGCCAAAGCACAAAAATGGTTTGGGAAATAATTCAGGACAAGTTGGGAAGAATCTTATCTTTTCGGCAGGAGGAATTGGCAGAGGTGATTTTTATTTCAAGGATTTTACTGAATCACAGGTTAAAGAGTTACAAACACGAGGGCCATTTGTGAACAGAGCTTTGCAGGATTGGTATGTAATTGATGATCCAAAATTAGGCCGGATAAAGGGTGGAACCGTAGATTTTTTACATGAGCATCCTAATCCAATTCGAAAAGCAAATAAACTTAAGTATGGAGATCAGGGTAAATTAGTATGGGGTCAGGAATTGAAAGATAAACTCGAGTTTCGTTTTAATGAAATGAAGCAATTGCAGTTTGAAGTATTCAATGATTGGCTGCCGACTGATGATTGTTTTGTATCACTTGATCCAAAAGTGAAGGATAAATGGGGGTTGCCAGTGGCAAAAGTTCGGATTGGAAATCATGAACATGATATTAAAGTTGGAAAATATCTGGCAGAAAAAAGTGAGTTACTTTTAAAAGAGATGGGTGCTCGGAATATTACTTCCAGCATCAGTGGTTCTCCACCACCGAACTTAATGGCAGGAGGGTGTAGGTTTGGAGATAATCCGAAATTTTCGGTTTTGAACAAAAATTGTCAGCTACATGATGCTGAAAACGTATTTGTAACAGATGGCAGCTTTATGCCAACAGGAGGTAGTGTAACGTATACATGGACAATTTATGCAAATTCATTTAGAGTAGCTGATATTATTAAATCCAGCCTGTGAAGAGAGCAAAAAAAAACTGAGAACTAGCTCAGTTTTTATTATTCTGGATTAAGAATTTTTATTCGCCTTCTCCACATTTACCTTCACCACACTTGGCTTCTGCTTCTTCAGTAACTTCACCTTCTGGAGCTACATCAGCATCACCTTCTCCACATTTGCCTTCTCCGCATTTACCTTCACCACATTTGGCTTCTTCTTCAGCAACTGCTTCAACATCAGCTTCTGCGTCAGCGTCTTCTATTGTTTCTTCAGTAGCATCTTCATCTGCATTATCGCAAGATGTCATTATAGAAGTAGTAAATGCAACCATTGCAAAAACTGCAAGGAATGCGAATAGATTTCTGAATTGTTTTTTCATAATGAATTATTTAGGATTATTTATTTATGCGAATATAGAGATGTTTAAAAGAAATTCAAAGTAATTTAGAAATAATCTTAATAGAAGTATATTCTAATTAGTGTGAATCAGCTTTGAATATTGTTGATTGTTCTTAATAAACACCAGATTATTAAGTCCTTATGATGTTATTTGGGCTAAAAAAATCAAAATATGTTATGAATTGATAGCTTGTTTTAGTCTAGCTGAGAAATAATTGTAGTAAGTTGATGCATCTTCTCCTTTCCTTTCAATTATATTATCATGACTTAAAACAAAAGTTGAATGCTCTCCAAATATTCTTGAAAAATATATTTCAAATTCCTCTCCTTGCTTATTTTGCATAATCAGATAAAGAAGCTTCGGATTTACCTTTTTTGCTTTCAATTCTTTAAAACAGATAGGACAATAAATATCGAATTCCTCCCCTTTCTCAAAATCAATGGTTTCGTGATAACGCAGCGAATAATTACCTACCTGCGGGTCTAAAATTAAAAGTCCATTGTGTTTAGTTTTGTGAGATTTAATGGTGAGAATTAGCTCATTATCGATTTTGAGCTGTGCCCTGCAATGCGGACATAAGTAATTCATTTCCATAGCATTGTTTTTTTGATTTTCAAATGTTATTACAATATACAATATACATTTTAGATAACCAAATATTTAGATTATAAAATTTGCAAAATGTTTTTTGACTGCTAAGAATTACAGCAGTTTTGATGTAAGGAATAAAGACAAATGAAAGTGGAAAATCCTGTGAAATTTGAATGCCAATTGAGAATGGATAATTGTGCTAATGTTGAGATAATAAGCAGATAATGTTTAATATAACATGACTTTATTCATATTGGAATTCGCTCCGGATTGCATCGAAAGAAAATAAATACCTGGACGGTGATTAATGGACGGCATCCACTTTAAGTCATGAGCACCAATGAAGCTTTTATTTTCAATTATTGTTTCAACAGCTCTACCATGCATGTCGTATAACTTAATCGTAATTAATTCCTGACTTCCTAATTCAATATGCAGCCAGGAGCCATTCTCTCCAATAGGATTGCTTAATACATTCAAATCAAAAATTTCTTTGTCATCAGGTATATAGAAATAGATAGAGTCGATATTATTGATTTTAAAAAGACCACCAGATACACTTCCTGCCCATATTTTTTTATTTGATTTTACATTGGGATCTATCATGATGGTTCTGGTTCTTCCGCCTACATTTTGAGGTCCTCTTTCTGTCCAAATAACTGACATGCTTTCGTCTTTCAATACACCTGTATATAATCCTCTACCATGGGTTGCAGCCACAACAGTATTATCTGAAGGTCTCATTTTCAGCATATCAACTCGCGTTAATGGAATTCCTGAGTACATAGGTTCCCAAACAGTTGAATTCCCATTTAATTTCAAGGTGTAAAAAACGCCCAGTTCTGTTGCAATGTAACAAGCTCCTTCAATTTCAGGGTGAAGCAAAGCCCAGCGCACAGGCAAATCGGGTAAATCTCCATCATGATGCTGCCAGCTGGCTGAATCGGTTAAAGCTCCTTTGCATTCCCAAATGTTATTAATTCCATAATTGGAAAAAATGACAATCAAGTGATTGGCATCTTTGGGATTAACAAAAATATTTGAACAATAAGCATCAGGTAAATCATTATCAGGGTTTATCCATACTGGTCGGACATTTTCATCGCTGATATGTGCATTATCCAATCTATAAATTTTGCCTCCACTTTTTCTGCCTAAAAAAACATGATGTGCTACATTTTGAGATACTCCAATTGCTGTTAAGTCTCCCCAGTTATAACTTGCTTTTTTCCAATCTTCTTTACTCGCAGTGGATGCATTTTTAAGTCGCCACAAACCTCTTTTACTAGCCTGATAAATAATTTCCGGATCAACCGGATCAATTTCTATTGGATTGATAAACTGGACATTATCATCAGTAATAAAACCATTTGTAATGGTATCAGGAATTCCTGTTCCACCATCTGTATATCGATACATTCGTCTATACTGCGTTGTGGTGTACATGATATCGCCATTATTCGGATTAATAGCACAAAAACTGCCATCGGCTCCCGATATGGCTTTGAAGTCTGATATGCCCTCATCTAAAATCATTAAACTTCCATTATCTTGAGTTCCTCCAATAATTTTGAGGTTTCCTGCTTCAGGATGAATAGATGCAGCATAAAACTGTGTTACATTAAAAGTATTATTCAAATTGTATATGGTGGGTTCATCTGAGGTGAAATTATCTGAACGCCATATTCCTCCATCATTTCCAAAATACGCTGTGTCGGAGTTATGAAAAACAATTTCATGTTGGTCTACATGAACATAATCATCGTTACTTCTTTTTCCTGAAGTTAGTTTTTTCCAGCTATCTCCTCCATCCTGAGTTCGCCAGATATATAAGCCACCTGCGACAACAATATCTTCATTATTTGGATCGACTTCAATAATTAAATCATACCATCCCTGATTTTTTGCCAGCTTCCTTTCGCCACCTGGATTTTCAGTTTCTTCCCATGTTAAGCCTTTATCATCGGATCGATAAAATCCAACAATTAAATGTTTATCAGCAGAGATACTACTTGTCGGCACGGCATAAACTACATCATCATTTGATGGTGCTGTTGCCAATTCAATTCTATATACAGCGGTTGGGAAACCTACCATTCTTGACTCAAAAGATCCACTATCGCCTGTTTCTGAATAATAAATTCCATCTTTTTCGAAAATGCCCATGCTAACAAAAACGCCACCTTCTTTAGTCAATTCAATATCTGCAGCTCGATTGCTTTTACTTCCAGAAGAGCTTCCCAAAACTTGTTGCCAGCTATTTCCTCCATCAACAGATCGTTGTAATCCACCATTTCGTGTACTGACATAAACATGGCTTGTAAAGGGGTGTACAACAATATCCTGACAATAATGAAATGCATTTGTAGTGGTGGATGGCAATTGAATCCATGAATCGCCACCATCAGTCGATTTCCAGACGCCAGCTCCTCGACCAGCATCAGCATTGAACCAGCCTTCTCCTGTACAGAAATAAAAAACCTTCGTATTTCTTGGATCATAGGTCATCTTTGTAATGCATAGATTCGATAAATAGTCATTAAATGGTTTCCAACCTTTTACATATAAATTCTTTGCTTGAATATATGATTTTGATATTTTTCCTTGATAATTTAAGGACTGGTAAGCTTTGTAAATTGCATCTCCAGGTACTTCTCCTGTAATTGGGTTTTTAATTTTATCGAACTCCTGCTCAAATGCTAATTGAGGGAAAGATGGGCTTTCCATTTCTTCTGAAAGTTCTTCACTAGAATGGGAAATAAAAACATTAATAAGTGTAACCAGTATGATCGAGGTAAATAGTAATATTGGAATCAGGCGTATAATTCTTCTGCTTAACATGATATTATTTTGTGTTGCAAAAATACAACTTCTGGATATTTAAACTGCTTTGAAAACAAGGGCTTTCAAAAACACTTATATCCATTATATTTGTAGCTTACAAATAGCTAAAATAAACTATGGATTTAAAGGATTTTATTGCAATCAAAGGAAAAAGTGAACTTTTTAGAGTCATTAATAAATCTCCCAAAGGGATAATTGTTGAAACGCTGAACGAAAAAAGAACCAAATTTAAAGTTCAACCTAACTTACATGTATTGGTGCTAAACGACATCACTATCTTTTCAACTGATAATTCTGATATTTTTCTATTGGATGTTTATCTGAAATTTTTTGAAAAAGGTGGATTGAAATTGGAATTAAATCAGAAATCTGAACCTGAAGCAATTTATTCTTTTTTCCGTGAACATGTTCCAAATCACGATCAAGAAAAGGTCTATATTTCAGATATGAAGAAAATGTTACGTTGGTATCATATCATATGTGAATTTTATCCTGACGTGATTGAGAATCTGAAAAAAGAAGAGGAAGAAAATATAGAAGAGGGCAAAGATGCTAGTGCGGAAGCTAAAAAAGAGCCTACGAAAAAAACAGGTGCAAAGAAAGCTACTTCGGTGAAGAAGGCAACACCAAAAGCACCTTCTGTCAAAAAACCAGTGGTCAGAAAAGCAGCTAAGTAAATTGTTATTGAATAAAATAGATTAATGGAACATAAGAAAAGAAGAAGAGTAATAACCGCTACACATAGAAAAGATTCAGAATCATTTCCTGGTTGGATGAAATTTGAAATAACCATGGAAAACGAGGATGGTAGTCAGGAAACAATACCAGCCTATGGTAAGGATTTACAGGATGCATTAAATCGAATAAACCATGATTTGCGTGTTAATAAAATAATGCGAATGATTAAATCCATTCCTCAATGGATTGCATTAGTTTTATGGTTTGCGTATCTTGGAATATTATCAGCTTGGTCAAACAGAAACGACACATGGCACGTTTTAATCATTGGAATTGGAATTTTGTTGTTAATTGGAACAATTCTGACCTTTTGGTTCAGAAAACGAAATGTGATTAAGGAATAATAAAAAATATAATTTTATTCACCCCTCTGATGAGGGGTTTTTTGTATAAAGACATGGGAATAAAGCTAAACTCAAAAAAGCGCTCTTTTTTACCTTTAACTATATCACTTGAAAACTGGGAAGACATAAAATCTTTCTATGAAGAACTGCAACAACGGCAAATCAATTCTGCTGAAGATCAGCACACATGGCTTGCAGATAGGAGCGAAATAGATGCTTTTGTAAGTGAAGATATAGCCTGGCGCTATATTAAATTTACTTGCAATACATTGGATGAGGATATAAAAAAAAGATATGATTATTTTATAAACGAAATCCAACCACATCTTGCTCCCATATCAGATCAACTCAATAGAAAGTTTATTGATTTTTATAACGTAGAATCAGCTCCCTCTGAAGCCTATCAAATACTTTATCGGTCGATAAAGAACAGCATTGAACTTTTTAGAGAAAAAAATATTCCTTTATACACAACTATTGCCAATGAAGGACAAAAATATGCCCGTATTACATCCAAAATGATGATTGAGCATGAAGGTGCTGAACTAACATTGCAGCAGGCTGCTGCATTCCTTGAAAACCCTGACAGAGAGATTAGGAAACAGGTTTTTGATAAAGTAGTTGATGCCAGATTGAAAGATGCTGCTGAAATAGATGAATTGTATAGCACACTTGTTAAACTTCGTCAAGAAGTTGCGGAAAATGCTTCTTTTTCAAATTTCAGAGATTATAAATTCATTGATCTTGATCGTTTTGATTACAGCATTGAAGACAATTTAGAGTTTCATAATTCAATTCGGGATGAAATTGTTCCTTTAATAAAATTGATTCAGGAAAGAAGACTGAATCTCATGGACGTGAAGGAACTGAGGCCTTATGATAATGATGCTCCTATTCCGGGGGAATTAAGAATTACTGCATTTGAACAAGTTGATGAATTGGTTGATAAAACCATCACAGGTTTTAATAATTTGGGTTTCAATCTGGGCGAATATATTGGCATTATGAAAAGCAATGGCTTTCTTGATTTAGATTCAAGAAAAGGCAAGGCTCCCGGAGGTTATAATTATCCTTTGGCAGAAACTGGAATTCCGTTTATTTTCATGAATGCAACAGGACGCCAGCGAGATTTGGTAACCATGATGCACGAGGGGGGGCATGCTATTCATTCATTTGTAAGCAGAGATTTAGAATTAACATATTTCAAACATACACCATCTGAAGTAGCTGAACTAGCATCTATGTCCATGGAATTGATTTCTATGGATCAGTGGAAAGTGTTTTACAAGGATGAAAAAGAATTCAAACAGGCTGTTCACAAGCATCTGGAAGATATATTAATGGTTTTGCCTTGGGTTGCAATAATTGATAAATTCCAACATTGGGTTTATACACATCCTACTCATTCCATAACTGAACGTGATGAGGAATGGATGTCCATATTGAAAGAATTTGGGACAGGAATAGTCAATTATGATGGATATGAGGAGTATTTGAAGAAGTCCTGGCAAAAGCAATTGCACTTGTTTGAAATTCCTTTCTATTATATAGAATATGCTATTGCTCAATTGGGAGCTATTGCTGTTTGGAAAAACTACAAACAAAATAAGGAACAAGGTTTAAATTCGTATATGGAAGCCTTGAAATTAGGTTATACGAAATCGATTCCTGAAATTTATAAGACTGCTGGCATTAATTTCAGCTTTTCAAAATCGCACTTAAAAGAATTGGCGAATTTTGTTAAAGAAGAAATAAAAAAATATGAGTAAGCAGTATTTATAGCGGTTTGAGTCACTTTATATTTAGCCATATTAAATAATTAATAATATATTTCAGATGAAGATTATTTGTGTCGGAAGAAATTATGTCAAGCACATAGAAGAGTTAAAAAATGTTGTACTTGAAGAGCCTGCAATCTTTTTGAAACCAGATTCTGCTTTGATAAAAGGAGAGCAAGTATTTGAAATGCCTTCATTTTCATCCAATATTCATCATGAATTAGAATTGGTTCTTAAGATTGATAAAAAAGGAAAAAATATTTTATTGGAGGATGCTTTAAACTATTATTCAGAAATTGCTCTTGGTCTTGATTTTACAGCCCGAGATATTCAGGATAAATTGAAAGATAAAAAACTGAGTTGGGAGCTTTCAAAGGCCTTTGATAATGCTGCAGCAATTGGGAAATTCGTTTCACTGAAGCAATTAAGTAATCCTGAGCAAATACAATTTCATTTAATTAAAAATGAAGACCTGGTTCAGAAAGGAAAATCAACAGAAATGATTTTTAATTTCGATTTCATTATTTCGTTTATATCCAGATTTTTCACCTTGGAAACTGGAGACCTAATTTACACGGGGACACCCGCAGGTGTAGGTCCAATTGCATCAGGCGATATTTTAAGAGGGTATTTAGATAACAATTTGAATTTAGAGCTCAAAGTCAAGTAATGAAAATCAAATTTTTCCTTTCCCTTATCTGCATCAGCTTAATTCCCATACTTTCTGTTGGTCAACATACATATCCTCAAAATGATTTTATTTCGCCTGTGCCAATTCCGATTTCTCTTTCAGGTAACTTTTCTGAATTAAGACGAAGTCATTTTCATGCAGGATTAGATATTCGAACTGGAGGACAGGAAGGCGTTCCCGTTATTGCCATTGCTGATGGACTTGTTTCGAGAATAAGCATCTCAGCATCAGGTTATGGGCGAATGCTATTTCTGGAGCATGATAATGGTTACACCTCTGGTTATGCGCATCTCTCAGCCTTTAATCCTGATCTGGCTGTTTTTGTGAAAAAGATGCAATATAAAGAGGAGAGTTTCGAACTGAATTTGTATCCACCATCCAAAGAATTCAGGTTTAAACAAGGAGATACTATTGCTTTTTCGGGTAATTCAGGTCATTCTTTAGCTCCACATCTTCATTTCGAGATTAGAGAAACTGAATCAAAATGGTTGATAAATCCCCTGTTATTTGGCTATAAACTGGAAGATAATATTAAGCCAAGGATGCTGCGGGTGCGATTGTATCCTTTAGATAACCTCAGTGCTATACAGGTAGAATATTATGGAAAAAACGGTACATATAATAGAAACTATTTCAAACCATTTGTTCTACGCTTAATTAAGTCGAATGGAGACTACAAGCTAAGTGGCGTTAAGGCAATTCGCGCTAAGGGAAAATTTGGGATGGCTGTTGAATGCAAGGATCAGATCAATGGTTCAGGTAATATCCTCGATATCTACAAGCTCTATTTGGCTATTAACGGACGGACAATTTATTCTCAAAAAAGGGATTTTTACAGTCCTGATCATACACGTTATATTAATGCCCATAGAGATTATGAAGCAAAAGTAAGTTTGCATAAAAATTTTCAGCGGCTTTTTGTTTTACCAAATAATAAGTTGGCATTTTATGATATACTAGATAACAATGGAATCGTTAACATGAACTTTGGTGACAGTTTAAATATACAGGTAACCGCTATTGATTTTTTCAAAAACCAAGTCGATTTGAAATTTCTGCTTCAATATTTTGACCTAGCAGATAGTTTGATTCCACAGGACACTGATACCAACTTTAAGAAAATCTTTTATTTCGACAGACCCAATATTTTCAAAACAGATGATATTGAGTTGAGTTTTCCTGAGTTTTCTTTTTATGAGGATATCAAATTTCATCACAGTATGCGAGATGGGCGGTCAAATATGTATTCCGATATTCATACTATTCATAATTATAAAGTAGCCGTTCAATATTATTACACTATACGTATTAATGCAGAAAAACTACCAGAGCAATATCAGCCTAAAGCTTTAATTGCGCAGATTGGAGCAAATGATTCATACTGGACAATTGGAGGTGAATATCAAAATGGCTTTGTTGTAGCTAAAAGCAGAGAATTTGCCGATTATGCCATTATGGTGGATACGATTGCACCTGTAATTCAAACACTAAATTTCTGGAATAACTCCAATTTAACCTGGAAAAAGGATATGCGTGTAAGCATGTATGATAGATTATCTGGAATAGAATCCTATCGGGCAAGCATTGATGGAAAGTGGATTTTGATGGAATACGATAAGAAAAGAAAACTTTTACTGCATACATTTGATAATAGGGCTGACGGAAAAGAGCATTATTTTAAATTGCTCGTTACTGACAAGAAAGAAAATACCCGGGAGATTAACATTAAATTTATTAGATGAAACTTAAAATAGGGGATATGGCTCCTGCGATAAAAGCCAACAACCAAAATGGAGAAGAAGTAAACCTTTTAGATTTCAAAGGAAAGAAAGTTGTTCTATACTTTTATCCAAAAGATAGCACCCCTGGTTGTACCCAAGAGGCCTGTAATTTAAGAGATAATTACAATACACTTATTAAGCAAGGTTATGTTGTTTTAGGCGTCAGTCCTGATGGTGAGAAATCTCACTTGAAGTTTATCGAAAAGCATGAACTTCCTTTTGATTTATTAGCCGATACAGAAAAGAAAATCCTAAACGATTATGGGGTTTGGGGCGAAAAGAAAATGTATGGCAGAACCTATATGGGTGTTATCCGTAGCACTTTTGTGATTGATGAAGAGGGAAAGATTGAAGACATCATTGAGAAAGTGAAAGTAAAAGATCACACTGCCCAGATATTGAAGTAGGCTTTTATCTCACAGGATTCATTTACGAGTGAACTACTAAACAAGATGTTTGGATTACACTAATGTAGGTCCGATTTGCAATCGGACTATTTTTTTCCTATTTGACCGAATGAAATTCGGTCCTACATTATTTACAGGAAAATTACTTTGTTGTAGGTGATTTTAGTCGTAGGCTGACTTAAAGTCGCAAACGACTGATCCTGAAAAGAATCAGACCTATCTGGTTGAATAAAACCTGATAGGTCGAAAGTAGAAAGTATCCAGTCAAAAGTTTATTGTTTATTCAGTTGTTCAACCTAACAGGAGCAAGGCCACCTGTTAGGTTTGACTGAGTTTTGGGTATGTGTCCCTTTCAGGAGACACTGATTCTAACCAACAGGCAGGAAAGCTTGTTTTCATGAGTACATCCTATGGGTTCGATTAGTGTCTCTCGAAGAGGACACTGATGAAACTAGACTCAGTAAGCCTTTCGAGGACACTGCATAGACATTGTGGTTTTATTTCTTGATAATCTTAATTGAATAATCAGACTGTGTTTTATCTGTATAGAATAGGATGGTATAAACACCCTTTTGCAAAGCTTCTAAATTCCACGTAAGAGGACTTTCTTCAACTTTTATTCTTTGCATTATTTGTCCGGAAGTATTAATAATTGCAGCTTTAACAGATGTTTTGAACCGATGTTCAATTATTAATTGATCGATAACAGGGTTTGGATATGCTTTAATTGCAAATGAACTCTCATTAGGTATAGAAGCAGCAATATCTTCTTGGAGTTGAATCTCTTCAAAGATGGTATCTTCAGCTTGAATAATTTCAGTAAAAAAATATCCTTTTGAATTATTCAGCAATTGGTCAAATGCTTTCAATGTCTCCTTCTTTGTATTATTCACAAACCAGGTTTCATCATCATCTTTTTTTTCTATTTCAATAAGTTCAAAACTAGCTTTTACAAATTCTTTATCCGATAATCCCCAGAATGAATTTTCAAAATTGTAAATACTATCTCCATCAATACGGAAACTATTTATTTCCCAATATTCGGTTTCTTTATCAAACTTAAAAAGATAGTAATCTCCTTTTCTCCTTTTTATTTGTCCAAGATATAAAGTGTCTTTAAGATTTTCTAATATGAGGAATGAACTTTTCTTTATCCGAATAAATGTGATTGTATCGAGAACAAGTTTATCATTTTCTGTGTACTGAAAAATGTAATCTCCCTGCAATTCATAAGGTGTAACACCTTTAACTTTATTTTTAAATTTTATATCTGTTACTTCGGATGCAATGCATGAAAACAAAGTAAACAGGATCAGTGTATATTTTAAAATGGGTTTTTTAATTGTCAGTACTTTCTTAGGATTATAAAAATAAGTAATAGGTAAAATTAATAAAGCGATTAGATCGGTATAATCTATAACTCTTCCAATTGTTAAAGGCAATAAGGAATTTGAAAACTCAATAATTCCAGTACTCAATGAACTTTTCCAAAATATGAAAAGCAATGCTGATACAAGGAAAATATGCTTCTTCCATTTTCCAATCAGAAAATAAATGAATGTTGTAAAAACGATCAAGCCTGCAAAATCGCTTAGCTTTCCAGTAATAAGTCCCGGATATAAGTCTTTTAAAATGAAATCATTTAGAAATAAAATACATAGGGATATTAAAAACAAAGGCGAGAGTATAAGATTAAATCGATTGTTCATGATTCATTGTTTTAATCCTTTTAAAACGAAGAAATCAAATTATTATTTTCGTAATATGATTATTGTCCTGCAGGCGTATATCCGGTAATTCCACTGATAACTAATCTTACTTCGGCTGCATCTAATCCATTTGCAGAAAAGCGCCCTTTATCATCTGTATTTATTGTTTTAAGTAATTGGTTATCTTCATTGAATATCTTAACAACTGCATCATCTAAAGGATCGTCAAAATAATAGAATTTACCACTTACTTCAGCATCAGGACCACTGATAGGAAAATAACTGACTTCCACAACAAAGTTCCCTTCAGGGCTATCGGCAAATTGGAAATTCCCTCTACCATCAGTCATGCTACGAGCAAAAACAGCATAACCGGGAACTTTTTTTAAGGTGACATCAACATCTTTAATGGGCGAACCGGAAGATGAAACACTTCCTTTAATTGCATATTTTTCAGCTAAAATAAATCCGAGACTTATTGCCAAAATAAGGATTACTAATAGTTTCTTCCCCATAATTGTGTTTTTAATTGTATATCAAATGTATACAAAGAAATTTGATTTATTAATTCTGTTCAAAAACGAATCAATCAATCACAAACGCCTGTTGAACTATCTTATCTTTTCCACTCAATTGAAGTAAATACATACCCTTGGTGGAAACACCACTCTCTACAGAATAAATATTGTCAGCATATTGATTTTCCATTTTTGATTCATAGATAATCTTTCCTTGCATATCTAATATTCTAAGCAATTCGAATTCATTACGATCTATTTTTAATTCAAAATTCCCATTATTAGGATTTGGAAATAATAGAATTTCAGGGCTTTGTTGGACCTCATTAATGCTGTTTACCACCGATAAAGTTTTCGTTATATCATTGGATCCACATCCATTAGCAACCTGTAAATTGACCTGATAGTCTCCTGCATCTTGAAATTTATGCACACAACTAAAATTCATGGTATCTATATTTCCATCTCCGAAATTCCACCCAAAAGTATTTGCTAGTGTTGAATTGTTTGTGAATGTATAATATAAACCAGAATCTTTAAAACTGAAGTCTGCAATAGCTGCATTTGTATGGATGTAAGCTATAACTGGGATTCGTTCACTCAGACATTTCTCCAATTCTGAAAGCTTCCAATCGTAAAAGAAATAGTAATAACCTGTTTGTGCTGCTGTGCTACCTGTAATACTTATTGTATTTGGTATGGTGTAAGGATAATTTGCGCCTGTCCGATTTCGGAACAAATTACAAGCATTTCCAGTAACTAATTTTAAGTTGGTTCCAACAGGAATGTTAAAATCTAAATCAATTCTGCTTTCGCCATCTTCAATATATAGTGTTTTGGTAGCCAATACAAAGTCGTTTGCATCTTTAAGTTCAATAGTTCTGTTAGCTGCACCACTTGCATAAACAACAACGGAGTGAAGATGCATAGGTTTCCATGTGCTGAATACCAAACCATGTTCGTTGTTGTAGGAGAAGTTTCCTCCAGTGCCAATGTTGTTGTCAGGGGCTCCAAATCGATAACTCTTTGCATTTATCTGGGCATAATAGGTTGTTGTTTCCGTAATAGGAGGGCTGTAGAAATAATTTCCCAGTGCAAGTAAATTGCCACCAGTTAAGGAATCGTACCATTCGATCATACCACTACCATTGGCTCTTAGTTTTACACTTCCATTTCCACAATTCGATCCATTCACAACATAAGGAGCTTCAGGAAACTGTACATCGATATAATCTTCTCTGGTGAAACTGTCAGAACCATATGCATTCCATGAAATAAGTTTGACTGTATAAACACCATTTTCAAGATAGCTGTGTGACGGATTTTGATCTGTTGATGTATTGCCATCTCCAAAATTCCACAACCAATTGTCTGGTGCGTTTCTTGACATATCGTTGAAACTAACTACACCATTACAACTTTCCTGACTCAAAGCATAAAAATTTGACAGAGGAGCAGTGTTGGATTGATTACAGAAGAAAATAAGTTCATAACCCGTTTTTTGCATAGCTTCATCTGTAATTTGCCTGATGGTTATTGATCCGGTAGTGGATGTAATTTGACCACTATTTGGGAGGCTATTTCCAGTGTATGATCCAATAAGAGGAGCATAAATGTTTGCTCCATCATAAATTTTCAGATAATCATAATCCAATTCAAAATCAAAACTTTTAAACTGAAGTGTCACTGAACTGGCTCCAGTAGGTGATATGGTTATACTTCCATCTGTATTGTTTGAATAATCTGATGTTCCTCCATTATCATAAAGAATTCCATTGCAGTTAGTAATAACAGAATTCCCTGAATTGGGGCTGAAGAATTCACAATTTTCATTGATTTCTACTTCTAGTTCCCACTCGCTTATTCCTGCAGCACCAGTGGTTTTTAAACTGATGGTTTTGCTACCTGCAGTAGAATAAACTATTTGGTGAGGACCTTCTGTTGTAGCATTAGCAGGTGTTGCATTTTGTCCAAAATCCCAATAATATGTTGTAATATCTCCACTTGAATTGCTAGTTACAGTCAGTGGATTATCTATGCAATTATTTGAGCTGCTTATTTCAAATCTTGATTTTGGGCAACCACCAGTAATTGGTATGATGGCTATGTATGGTGCATAATTATGTTTTGAAATTGTTAAATAAGCCTGACTCCCTGCTAGTGCATCAAAATTTAAGGTAACATTACCATTGGTTAAGGTGTCCATGGCAATAATCTCCCCATCACAAACCAAAGTAACTAAAGCATCAGCTAAGCTACAATTTGAGATACTAAATGAAGTTGAATTACAAATAATGCTGTCATTGTGTGTGACTGCAGTTATGAGTTGTGGATTCTCTGTAAAAATACGCATGGCAGGATCACCAAAATAATGGAACAATTCAAATGTATATTTATTGGTTCCCCATGTTTCAACCATTCTTAATAATCCCTGGTTTAAAACATCTCCCATGGTAAAAATATCTTCATGATCACTTAAAGTAGGATTGCCAATTCCCTGACTTCCTGTAAAGTTTGGAATGAGGCCGGGGTTCGACCATATGGCATCAAAAAAACCAAGCGTTAAAGCATCGTTGTATCCAGAATAGCTAACATAAGCCGCGGCAAAAATACCTGCTGCGCCTCCATTGTTATGACGTAAAAATGCTTCTGCAAAACACTCAGGTAATTGATATTCTCCGGTATTGCAGTTGATACTAAATACGATAGGAAGTTTTTTTCCATTGGAAAGCAATGACTTGACATCACTTGTTTTGAATTGAGGCATATGCCAGCCAAGTCCTCCAGAATAGCCATGGTCTCGGTGTAATACATAAAAAGCACCAGCATTGATATTAATGGCAATGTCGGTTTTTGATCCATTCCATTCAAAACCGGGTTTAAGTAATGAGGAGTCGAGGGCTTCTCCTGCTGCATAATATGTATTGTTCCAATATTGAGGAGTGATATCAATATCTGTGGCATACACACGTTTCACATCTTTTCCGATCTCATTTTCAATATAATCTTTTACATTTTCGCTGGTTAATGAAAATCTTCTGTCAGCATATCCATTTTTATCATCATCTTGATATTGTGCACAATTTAAACCTGTATGGTAGAAATCATAATCGTTATAAGGTTTTCTTTCATAATCAATGATTTTTCGAATGGTCAGATTGGCTTCTCCAGCATAGGAAACTGATATTCTTCCATGTGCAATGTCGGGCATGTAATCATTCAAGCCATCCATACAAGCAAAATATAGATCTGTATGGAATTCATCATTTGATGGTGAAAGGATATTGTCGCCCGGTACATCTTCATTGTCACCTATAATTACAAAATAATCTGGTTTGGGATCCCAGGAATCGTAGCGGGTTTTAATTTCATTGCGCACATCATCAGCTGTCCAAAATGATTTTGAAATAACTTCTACACCATATCCCAGTTGCATTTTCCATTGTGCTAAACTATCAGCGGCTTGTTTGTATTTTGAATGAGTAATGATTATATAACTTTTTGATTCTCCTCTCATCTGATCGGCAAGAGCTCTTGTATAATCATTTTGTCTAATTTCATTTTTAATTGAGAAATCATTAAGAATGAAATTAGGTATGGTTTTGAGGTAATTATTGGAGGATCGTTTGTCAATAAATCCAGATTGTTTCTGAAACTCGATTTTATACTTAATTTTTGAATAAACAATTATTTTTCCTTCAGCAGGATTGAATTGAATAGGACACAATTGAACAAAAGCCATATTCATTCCTCTTATTTTGTTTATTTCAACCACATCTACCGGAACATTTGGATAATTGATGTTGGAATTATAAAAATCTTGATCTATTTCAAAAGTTGGTTCGGGATCTCCCCATCGTCCTGTAGCTAACCTCAATGAAGGGTAGATCATGTAATTATCGTATTCCTGTTTCTCAGCAGAAAGAATTTTAATAGAGACATTTTCAGTCCCAAGTGGTAAGGCAATTATATCAGTATGTGATGGAAGAGCTGGCTTGCCTCTTTCTTTTAAATTTGTAAAACCTTTGATGTGAAGATTCTGGAAATCCATACCATTATCTGCTATTTGGCTTACAAATACACCCGGGAATTGATATTCAACGATTAAACCATTGTTGTCTTTTTCATCAACACTTCTGACGGGCATTTTATCATTAAATAATGATTCGTTTTGGTTGAATGAAAGAAAGTTTGTTTGAGCGAATACGAAACTTGAAATAAGCAGTAAGGCTCCTAATAGGTTAGCTTTTTTTATCATAAATGTGTTTTTGCCTTTATTTAGTTACAGCAAAGCATTTCACTATATGCTGTATCTATTCGCAATATATAAATTAAGTCAAATATTTTGAACACTAAATACAATATTTATTGTGGAAAAAGAGAATAATAGGAGAGGTGAAAATGCAATGAAAAAAGACTAGGCTTTTTTAAGTGTAAAGCCAAATGTGGTTCCTACTTGCATGCTGCTTCGAACGTTTATTTGTTGACCGTGCGCTTCAATTATATGTTTTACTATGGCAAGACCTAAGCCACTGCCACCTTCACTTCTTGACCTTGCTTTATCTACACGGTAAAAACGTTCAAAAAGTCGAGGAAGGTGTATTGGTTCAATTCCATTGCCATTGTCAGTAACTTCGATTAAAATATTATCATGCATATCATAAAAGCCGATCAAAGTTTTCCCTTTTTCTTTTCCATATTTTAATGAATTAGATATAAGGTTTGTTAATACTTGTTTGATTTTATCAATATCTGCAAATACATAAAAACTCTTATTACAACCATCTTTGAAGGCCATGGAAATAGTATGTCGTTTTGCTTGAAATTCTAAGGAATCAAAAATTTCACCACATAATTGATGAATATCAAATTTTTGAGGGTCAATATTCAATTCTCCGGTTTCCAAACGAGAAATTATATCAAGATCGTTAACAATTTCAGATAAATTATCCAGATTCTTGGCGGCCTTGCTTAAATACTTTTGATTTATTGATGCATCATGAAGTCCTCCATCTAAAAGAGTATGTAAATAACCCTGAATGTTGAAAATAGGGCTTTTGAGTTCGTGAGACACATTCCCTAAAAACTCTCTTCTGAATGTTTCGGTGTTTTTAAGCTGTGCCAGTTCAATGTTTTTACTTTTTGCCCAATCAACAACTTCCTCACCAATTTCAGTAATTATATCATTGCGAATATCAATTTTAGCAGGAGATTCCTTTTCTTTAAGTTTTAAATTATTGATGGTTTTATAGATCAGTTTAATTTTCCGATAGATGAAAAATTCCAAGGTATAGGCAAAAACCAGATAGGAAACAAGCCAGGTAATGCCAATCACTATCAAAAACATATACCATTCGCTAATGTTGAATATAATATGAATTAATAAATATATAATGCCGATTAAAACAGAAACAATTGATGAATTAAGTAAGGATAATTGTAAGGGAGTTAGGTTCTTCATTTTCATTATGGATTCCACTTTGGGAAATTAGTATTTATTTGCCTGATTATTCATATTCGAATTTATATCCAACTCCTTTGATCGTCTTGAAATATTCATTCCCTAATTTCTCCCTCAGTTTTCGAATATGAACATCTATGGTTCGGTCTCCAACGATTACGTCTTCTCCCCAAATTGTTTTAAGAATATCATCTCTGGTAAATACTTTTCCGGGATTTGAACTAAGATAAGATATTAGTTCAAATTCTTTTCGAGGTAAAACTATATCAGTTCCATCTTTGACAACCAAATAGCGTTCCCGATTAATAATTATATTTCCAAATTGTTGAATTTGAGAGTCTTCAGTTTTGCCTACAGCATTTCGCCTAAGTAAAGATTTTACCTTACTGACAAGAATTTTGGGTTTTATAGGCTTTACTATATAATCATCAGCCCCTGCTTCCAGCCCTACAACATGAGAATAATCTTCTCCTCGGGCTGTGAGAAATGAGATAACCGTATTTTTTAATTCCATTATGTTTCTGAGTTCAGTGCAGGTTTCAACACCATCCATGCCCGGCATCATCACATCTAAAATAATTAAGTCAGGAATAATTTTTACAGCTTGCTTAATGGCTTCGTATCCATTTGATGCAGTATGTACTATATAATCTTCTTTCTCTAAATTGTATGTAAGAAATTCTAAGGTATCGCTGTCATCATCCACTAGTAAAATGGTGTTGTTTTGTATACTCATTAATAAAGTTTATAACTGTTTTTCAAGTACATTTCCCTTTAATATAACAGATCAAAATTATTATTAATTATCTAATCAAAATAGATTTAAGATTATTAAAACGTTAAATCTACTTAAATAGCTTGAAGTAAATGCATGTTAAATTCTTGAAAAGAAGCAGGGTTTCGAGTTTAATCTAAAACGCAAATTGTTTTCTTAAAAGCAATAATGAGTATAAAGTTGATAACTTCAATTAAAAGTCATCATCAATTTCTTCAACATCAGTATCCGTTGATGATATTTCATCATGCGAATGACTGCTGCCTCCAGGATTGTGTCTTCGACTTCTATAATCTGTTGATCCAGATCGTTTGTAATATTTAATAAAGCCAAAAAGCAATCTTTTTGATGTATTCAAAGTTTCCAGCATAGATTCGAGTAATTCATCATCTATATAGCCCATTCTATTTGCGAGATAAATATGAGATTCTACCTCATAAATCAGGTCGCGTGAACGGAATAAATGACGTAATGATTCTTTACCATGCTTTCGGCTGGCTGCAGCAGAAACATTGGCCGGAATGTTGGTTACGGTCCTTCTTATTTGGGCTGATAATCCGTATTGTGCTTGGTCGGAGAAATCAGCAGAAATTTCATAACAACGTTTGGCCAGCTCGATTGCTGCCTTCCAAACTTCCAGTTCTGTAATCTGCATCATAGCGGTAAATTAAGTAAGGTGTTAAGTAATCTTCTTATAGAAAGGTAGTTTTACAACTTTAGCTTGTAAAAACTTATTTCTCGATTGAATTAATAATTCTGTATCTGCTTTAGCAAAAGGTTTTGAAACATATCCCATTGCAATATTTCTACCTGAGTAAGGCGATTGAGTTCCCGAAGTGATTTCTCCAATAATCTCTTGATCACTATTAAAAATCTCCATATGCTGACGAGGAACACCTTTATCAAGTAATTCAATTCCAACTAATCTTTTGCTAACACCTTCTTCCTTTAATTTCAAATGAAAATCTTTCATCATGAAATCTTTGTTGAATTTAGTAATCCAACCTAAACCTGCTTCGATTGGGGAGGTTGTATCATCAATATCGTTTCCATAAAGGCAGAAACCAACTTCAAGACGCAAGGTGTCGCGTGCTCCTAAACCAATTGGTTTTATACCAAATTCTTCACCAGCTTCAAAGACTTTGTCCCATATCAGCCCCATGTCTTCATTTTTGCTATACAATTCAAATCCTCCTGAACCAGTATAGCCGGTAGCAGAAATTAAAACGTCTGGAATTCCAGCGAAAGTTCCATATGTAAAAGTGTAATAACTTATTTCTGCTAAATTAATATCTGTTAATTTCTGAAGAGTTTTAGTAGCACTTGGTCCTTGAACAGCAATTTGAGCAATATTTTCTGATATATTTTTTAGCTCAACATCAAATTTTTCTGCTTGTTTTGAAACCCAAGCCCAATCTTTATCAATATTTGCTGCATTAACAACAAGTAAATACTTGTCTTTATCTTTATGGTATACCAACAAATCGTCAACAATACCTCCTTTATCATTGGGAAAACAACTGTACTGAATTTTACCGGCTTCGAGAGCGGCAACATCATTAGATGTGACAAATTGAAGAAAATTCAGTGAATCTTTGCCTTCAACTGTAAATTCTCCCATATGAGACACATCAAAAACACCAACTTTATCTCTAACAGTTATGTGTTCAGCTTTAATTCCTTCGTAGTAAACAGGCATATTATATCCTGCGAATGGGACCATTTTTGCTCCAAAAGCAATATGTTTTTCAGTTAATGCAGTAGGTTTCATGTAATTGAATCAAATTAATAATTATAAAGTTGTTAATATTTTGTGTGATTAGTAGGTATTAGGTATACAAATATCGATTTTTTGCATAAATAATAGCTTTTTAAAAAATAAAAGTTCAGGAATTAATTGTAATTATCAAAAAAATACAAATAATAATTTCACTAGCTGAGTTTTTTAAGTGCTTTCCACCACCTCTCCGGAATTTCACCTTTGGTTGCCAATTCATAATCTTTATAGGAACAGGGGAATAGTTCTTTGCCAATATAGTTTTTCTTTTTGTGGCTTACAGGCACCTCCATCCACCAACGATTGCTTTTCTTACTCTTGTAAAAAACCATTTCATGTACATTGTCCTGATCAGTTGTCATGTATTTTACATAGTTATTGCTATCGTTGAATTTGCCTTCAGTAATTCGATGGTAAACACCATCAGTAAAATACCAGATCATTTGTGCGATCAGGTGTGCCGATTGTCCACGTTTATCCTTCATTGAATTGAATTCATAAAATGCAGCTGAAGCAAGATTGTTACTGGCACCAGCAATTCTGCAAATACGACATGCTTCTTCAGCAAATAATCCACTAGGCGATGGTGAGTTGCAAGCTGATGAATCAGATTGCCTGATAGCGGATATATCAAAACTCAGTAAATCACCACTTCGTACAATGGGTTCTATTTCCTCAAAGGAATCTCGAATTTTCCCCAAGCGAATAAAATCAAAATGATAGTTTTCTAATAATTTTAAAACTCTGCTATCGGTTTGATGTGATTGATAAGCCAACTGACAAAGATTGAATAAATAAGGTGGCTCTTTCATTAATATTTTTGAAAGGTAATTGTCATCTTTAACATCTCCTTCATCATCCAGATTTAAGTCTATTCTGGAATCAACACTTATAATATTCACATATCGTTCAAGATACTCAAATGCCATGTATTGTGCATAAGTTAATTCCTGGCTTGAACCAATTAAAATGGGTATCAATCCTGCACCAATAATTTCACTTAAAGTGAAACCCAGTTTTTCTTGAATTCGTCCATCTTGATAGTCAAATATGAAATTTCCCAAATCAACAAAAACAGATGCGTATTCAATTTTCGTCATCGAATAGAGGAAATTTCTAACATGATTGGCTTCGTATTTTGATTCTTCGGAAACAATGCCAATCAGGGCAATTTTCTTCCCATCCAGTAAAGGGAAACTTTGATCGAAAATGGACAGCTTGTTTATCCAACAATCAGATGAATAGTTTTTAACATCAAGTTCATCGGCAATGTGAACGGGAACGAAATTATCACTCAGACTCATGATTTCATTTTAAGATAACAAAGCTACAAATCAATACATATTTTCAATTCGAGAATTATTCACAGATGAATTTCTATTACTTCAATTTGACTCTCAAAAAATCCTCCATTATTCACTAATTTCGAGCCTTAAGATTAAAGGTTCATATGATACTGATTAGCGGAGCTACAGGATTTCTAGGTTCATATTTATTATTCAGACTGGTAAAGGAAGGGCATCAAGTCCGAGCTATTAAACGTTCAAGTAGTAATTTGAAACAGGTAAAACTTGCTTTTGATTTTTTGAATCAAAATGAATTTTCTGATTTTGAAAGCTACAATCAGCAGATAGATTGGGTGGATGCTGATTTAACTTGTCTTGCTGATTTGAAAACTTGTTTTCATGGGATTGACGAAATCTTTCATTTGTCGGCAATAGTGAGTTTTCAAGGAAAAGAAAAAGATTATTTGTTGAATGTCAATGTAGGCGCAACAAAAAATATGACGGATCTTGCTTTAGAAAACGGAGTTAATAAGTTCCATTTTGTAAGCTCCATTGCTTCTCTTGGAAGGGGGGATAAGGAAACCATTGATGAATCTGAATTTAGCCATCATAAAAAACAAGGTTCCGTTTATGGCATTAGTAAGTATATGTCGGAATTAGAGGTTTGGCGCTCGTATAAAGAGGGATTGAAAGGTGTTATTGTTAACCCAGGGGTTGTAATTGGACCAGCAGTTGAGGAAAATGAGGTCTCGAAAATATTCCGTCTCATTCAAAAAGGATTTAAATATTATACAAAAGGTGTAAATGGTTATATAGATGTAAGAGATGTTGCAGATTTTTTGTATGAATTGAGTCGTGATGAAAAATTGTATAACGAACGTTATATTTTGGTTTCTGATAATGTTAGCTACAAAGAACTATTTCAGCAGATGTATAAACATTTTGAAATACCGACCAAAGCAAAAGAGGCAAATTATTTTTTGAGTTATTTGGTTTCTATCCTTGATCGATTTCGGGCTTTTATAAGCCGGTCGAATGCCATAATTACACCTGAATTGTTGAAATTGGCAACTAGTCGATATTATTACAATAATTCAAAAGTTATAAATGCACTGAAAAAAGATTTTATTGAAGTAGAAAAATCAGTTGCAGATACATGTCAATTTCTTAAAAAAGTTTAGGTGGATTTTAAAATAATTTCAGATTATAAACCACAGGGCGATCAACCAGCAGCCATCAGTCAATTAACAAAGGGATTGATGCAAGATGAGAAATATCAGGTTTTGTTAGGAGTAACAGGTTCAGGTAAGACTTTTACCATTGCCAATGTTATTCAGGAGGTACAAAAACCAACTTTGGTATTGAGTCATAATAAAACCTTAGTGGCTCAGCTATATGGAGAGTTCAAGCAGTTTTTTCCAGACAATGCAGTTGAGTATTTTGTTTCCTATTATGATTATTACCAACCAGAAGCTTTTTTGCCTGCCAGTAATACATACATCGAAAAAGATTTAAGCATCAATGATGAAATTGAGAAATTAAGACTCAGAGCAACCTCTTCGTTATTATCAGGTCGCAGAGATGTGATTGTGGTGGCATCGGTTTCATGCATTTATGGTATTGGTAATCCAGATTCCTTCAAAGAAGCAACCATAACATTAAATGTGGGTGATGAAATCAATAGAAAACAGTTTCTGCTTCGCTTAATAGATAGCTTGTATGTACGCACCAATACTGAATTGAATAATGGAACTTTCCGAGTTGCAGGTGATGTGGTGGATATTTTTGCATCTTATGCAGAAGAGGCATTTCGTGTCAGTTTTTTTGGAAATGTAATTGAAAAGCTGGAGGCAATTCACCCCAAAACAGGACGAAGATTAGAGAAATTAGAAACTGCAGTTATATTTCCCGCAAATTTGTTTGTTACTCCACCCGATGTCATCCAAGTTGCACTGGATGAAATCAGAAATGATCTTTTGACTCAGACGTCTTATTTTGACAGTATTGAAAAGCATTTGGAATCGAAAAGACTTAACGAACGAGTGAATCTGGATATTGAAATGATCAAAGAACTGGGTTATTGCTCAGGAATTGAAAATTATTCACGATATTTCGACAGACGGCAACCTGGCGATCGTCCATTCTGTTTACTTGATTATTTTCCTAAAGATTATTTAATGATTTTGGACGAAAGTCACGTGAGTCTTCCTCAGGTAAAGGGCATGAATGCAGGCGATTTTTCTCGCAAAAGTGTGCTGGTGGATTATGGCTTTAGATTACCTGCTGCAGTGGATAATCGACCTTTGAATCTTACAGAATTTGAAAGCGTTCAGAATCAGGTGATTTATATGAGTGCCACACCAGGGCCTTATGAATTAGAAAAGACAGGAGGTTCAGTAGTGGAGCAAATTGTTCGTCCAACCGGATTAATAGATCCAATTATTGAAATAAGACCTTGCCAAAATCAAATAGATGATTTGCTTGGCGAAATTGATTTACGAGTTAAACTAGACGAAAGAGTATTGGTTACCACACTCACAAAACGGATGTCTGAGGAGTTAAGTAAGTACTTGATTAACTTAGGTATACGTGCCAGGTATTTGCATTCAGAGATTGTGACCATAGAACGCATTGAAATACTTCGCGATCTCCGTCTGGGTAAATTTGATGTGCTCATAGGGATAAACTTATTGCGGGAAGGATTAGATTTACCAGAGGTATCTTTGGTAGCCATATTGGATGCTGATAAGGAGGGTTTTCTGCGGTCTGAAACATCATTGACTCAAACAGCAGGAAGGGCAGCACGTAATTTAAATGGGAAAGTAATCATGTATGCCGACAGGATTACAGGTAGTATGCAACGAACCATTGATGAAACAAATAGAAGGCGTGAAAAACAATTGCAGTATAATTTGGAGAATAATATAACTCCAGCTAGTATCAAAAAGTCGGTTGCACAGATTTTGGAGCAGACATCCTTAGCTGATTCAAAAAAACCACATCCTATGTATTATAGCGATCCTGCTAATTTGAATTTAGTCGCAGATCCGATTATTTCCTATATGAATCAGGAACAATTGGAAAAATCTATTTCAGATACGGAAAAGAAAATGAAAAAATCTGCAAAAGAACTTGATTTTATTATGGCTGCACAATTCAGGGATGAGTTGTTTGAGTTGAGAAAGATTTTAAAGGATAGATTTTAAAAGAATAAATGTAATATGGAAAATAACAGTATAATTCGTAGTCTTAGATACACATTTGATTTAAGCGATGCCAAGATGATCGAAATATTTGGATTGGCTGATTTTAAAGTCAGCAGAACGCAAGTTTGCGATTGGTTGAAAAAAGATGATGCAGAAGGATATGAGGAATTAAGTGACAGCCAATTAGCCATTTTTTTGAACGGATTTATTAATGATAAAAGAGGTAAGAAGGAAGGTGCTCAACCAGAACCTGAAATCAGGTTAAATAACAATATTATTTTTAGAAAGTTAAAAATTGCATTGGACTTTAAGGATACCGATATTTTAGAGATTCTTGATTCGATGGATATGAAAATCAGCAGGCATGAATTAAGTGCTTTTTTCCGAAAGCCTGGTCAGAAACAATTTAGAAATTGCAATGATCAGATATTACGTAATTTCATGAATGGAATAAAGCTTAAATATCGATCAGATCCAGCCTGATTTATTTAGTTCAATCCATTATAATAGCTAATCATTTTAGCTATATCCTCTGGTTTTCTAAATTTTAATTTGTTTTCCTTTCGATAGGTCTCAACTTCCAAGGATTTATCTTGAACAAGTGAATTAATTGTTTTCTTTTTTCGTGGTAATTCATCAACTTTTCCATCAATGATAACAAAAAGCTTAATGGTTTTAACATACCTTCTTTCTTTGTGTCCAACATCTAAGGCTACATTGTAATCCGATTCAATAATTTTTACAGCTGGTTTTTCTAGTAAAGTGATTTTACCACTGCTAAGTGTTCTGAAAAATCCATGCATATATTCACTCAGTTCAAATTGCATGCAATTTACATACATATGTAAGTGCTTATTTTCATCGACAAAGGAAAAGGAATCTATCACTGATGTATGAACAATTCTAATCATGGAATCAGCATCAATTTCAATAATTTCAGAATTGATATCGTATTTACACTTCACGTTATTTATAGTATATTCTGAATTATAATACAAGGTAGTGGATGTCCATTTATCGTTCAAATAAACTGCACTAGGAATATCAATTATTTTTGGTTTAATCTCTTTAAAGAAAACATTACTTCCTGCTGAACTAAATGTCTCGTTATGAGGATTGATTTGTGGAAATGCATAAACGCTGATTAATACAAATGTTATTAAAATAATATGTTTTTTCATTTGGCTTTATTATTGATCTAAAGAGTTTGATGGTTTATATATCAATTGATCAAATATATGCATAAAGCATTAATCGAAGAATTGATTTTACACGGAAAATTATTCAGAAAAGCGGATGCCAAATAGCTTTTTGAGCTATGAAAATATTTTGAATGAGATTGCTTCTTACCTGTTAAAAAGTAGCTCCCGATATTTTGGCATTGGCCACATACGGTCATCAACAATGAGTTCCAGACGATCGATATGAGAACGAATTTTGCCCAGATACGGTATAACCACTTTGCTGTAATAGTTTGCCTTATCTAGTATTTTTTCCATATTATTCGCTTTTTTCCTTTCCTCTTTCATTTGGTCAACCAACATTTTTGCCTGACTAATTCGGTGGGATATTTCTTTAATTGTTTCCATTTGAAGTGCTGAAACAGAATTGAATTCGTCAACCGTGCAAACTTGTTTTATCCCTTTGACATTCTCAATTAACTTGGTTTGATAATTAATACACGTTGGAATTATATGATTTATAGCTAAATCACCTAAAACCCTTGATTCAATTTGAATCTTTTTTGTAAATCGCTCTAAGCGAATATCAAAACGAGCGTTAATTTCAACTTCGCTTAAAACATTGGTTTTGGTAAATAAAGCCTTGGCTTCTTTTGTGATGATAGCTGAAAAAGAATCAGGCACGTCTGTGATATTTGATAATCCTCTTTTTTCTGCTTCTTTTACCCAATTGTCGCTATATCCATCGCCTTCAAAACGAATTCTCTTGGATTTTATAATATAATTGCGCAAAACCTGAAAAATAGCTTCATCTTTTTTAACTCCTTTTTCCCGGGCTTTATTCACATCTGTCATAAATTCATTCAGCTGATTGGCCATTACGGTATTAAGTGTAATCATTGGATTTGCTGTATTGGCAGATCCTCCAACAGCTCTGAACTCAAAACGATTTCCTGTAAATGCAAATGGAGACGTACGGTTACGATCAGTATTGTCAAGTAATATTTCTGGAATTTTACCAACATCTAACTTAAGACCTGTTTTTTCATCAGGCGACATTTTCTTATTACTAACACGATTCACTATTTCATCCAGCATTTTGGTTAATTGCTGACCAATGAATACTGAAATAATTGCTGGTGGCGCTTCATGTCCTCCAAGTCGATGGGAATTGCCACTAGACATGATGCTTGCACGAATTAAATCCTGCCAATCGTGAACAGCTTTCATTGTATTAACAAGAAAAGTTAAAAACTGTAGGTTTAATTTTGGTGTTTTGCCTGGCGAAAGTAAATTAATGCCTGTATTGGTTGCTAAGGACCAATTGCAATGTTTGCCACTACCATTCACCCCTTTGTATGGTTTTTCATGGAATAGAACACGGAAGTAGTGATGTTTGGCTATTTTTTCCATGATGTCCATCAATAATTGGTTGTGATCAACTGCCAGATTCACTTCTTCAAATACAGGAGCACACTCAAATTGGTTTGGAGCTACCTCGTTATGCCTTGTTTTAATTGGAATTCCCAATTTATAGGCTTCTATTTCCAATTCCTTCATAAAGGACATGACACGCTCAGGTATTGATCCAAAGTAATTGTCGGCCAATTGCTGATCTTTTGCAGAAGCATGACCCATTAAGGTGCGTTTTGTAAGCATCAAATCAGGACGAGCATGATAAAGTGCTTCATCAACGAGGAAATATTCCTGTTCCCATCCCAGTGTGCCAATTACTTTCGTTACATTTCGATCAAATAACTGACATACTTTAACTGCGGCAGAATCAAGAGCTGTAAGCGAACGTAACAATGGTGTTTTATAATCCAATGCTTCGCCTGTGTAGGCTACAAAAATAGTTGGAATACATAGTGTTGTTCCAATAACAAATGCTGGAGATGAAGGATCCCAAGCAGTATAACCTCTGGCCTCAAAAGTATTTCGGATTCCACCACTGGGGAAACTACTGGCATCAGGTTCTTGTTGAACGAGTTTGTCGCCACCAAAACTTTCAATTACGCCACCATCTTTTGTTGGTTGAAAAAATGCATCGTGTTTTTCGGCTGTTGTTCCATGCAAGGGTTGGAACCAATGAGTATAATGAGATGCTCCACGATCAAGTGCCCATGATTTCATTCCGGAAGCAATTTGTTCAGCTACTTTTCGATCAATTTTACTTCCACTTTCAACTGCATTTTTAACACTTTCATAAGCTTCTTCAGACAAATATTCTTGCATTTTCTTTAAATCAAAAACATTGACAGCAAAATATTCTGAAGTTTTTACAGAAGGTAATTTAACATCAATAGCTTTTCTTTTCCTGATGTCTTCCAAGGCACTAAAACGTAAATATGACATTTCTATGTATAGTTTAATTTTACTCAAAAATACATAAATATCAGAGATACCCCTTTAAAAAATTGTGAACAATTGGTAAAAGTGATAAAAATTACGAACAGAGTATATTGAATAGGGGGGTGGTGCTTAAAAAAAAAGTGTTTTTCGCAAATCTTAGCTTTCGAGTTTCTTTAAAAGCTTTAAAAGTCTTTTCTTTTGAGATTCTTTCTCCAGCTGATCCAAGCGAATAGCAATTATTGTTTGAAATTCATTTTTGCAAGAACTATCAATTATTTCGAATCCTTTCTCAGCATACATAGGGAATTGATTATGCGGGCTATTCTTCAATACTTTTAGGTATAAGTTTGTACACTCGCTTTTATAAGTGTTTATTTTTGCCAGATTGACCAAGATGATGACAGCAGCATCTTTAGTAATTACAGATCCCTCATCAACTGCGTTTAATATTTTATTCAAATGAGGATATAATTGTTTTGCCTCAATATTTGAGATAGAACTCAATGCACACATACTACCCCAAATCATCCGGTTGTTGGAGCTGTTTAATAAATCAAGAAAATCATTTAAATAAGGCAAAATTAGTTCAGGTTTTACATATCCAATTTCATAAAGTACTTTAATACTATCACTTTGAATGCCCCTGTTTTGATAATTGAGCCTCTTTACAAGTTCTTTGATCTCTTTTTCATCCTTGTTGTCAGCAATCAGTTTTGCTCTTTCTTTATTTGAAAGTTCATCGTTTTCATCAAGCACGCTGGCTAAATCTGTAAATATACTCATGGTTATTTCTCAATAAGGATTCTTTTTCAAAAAATTTTAAATTTATCATGATATGAAAAAATAAAAATTGTTTTTATTTCCAACGCTCAAGTTTTGGGATATTCAAAGTGAAAAAACCTCCCATAAGGCCGGGGAACCCATTTCTTTAAGTTTTCCTTTTACTAAGGTTTTCATTTGATTGACATCAATATCAGGATTGGTAAACTCTCCATCCTGAAAACAATGACTACAATACATTATTGATTTTGTTCCATCCAAATTTGAGCCTCCTCCGGCTTCATCCTTCTTTAACGGCATCCCACAGCTTTGGCAGGATTTATATGTTTTTTCCATTTTGAGGTGTTTATATTCATTTCAAAATTACTTAGCAAGAGTTTAATTTCAGTTTAATTTTTGATATTGTATTTTCACAATTGTCTTATGCTAAATTTGTTTAACGTATATCCTTTATTCCCACCGACATATTTAGGCCACTGAAACCTTACTAGCCTCCTAAAAACAATCCTGTAAGTTCTGGAGTCCTTCTTAGTGATAGGTTTTCAATTACTTAGAGGGCTTATTGGGGTTTGTGAGGCGTATACGTACGGAAGCGGTATGCTGGTATGTGAACTGAAGAAGAACATAGGTGTTTTGTGCTATAAGATAACGATTTACTCGCATTTTTTATATAAATAATTAAACAAAAGTTCCAAGAATCGCTACGCTTAATCTTGAACCAGTTTTTGTTTTTACATGCTTGGACTAGTTGGCGTTGGTTACCCTACCTACTTTAAATATCTTATTTTATAATCTGAATAATCTATATAATCCTTTAAAATTTCTCCACCAGGTGCAATTAGTATTTTATTCTCATTTTCATATGTTGTTAGATATGATCCAAGAATCCCATTTTCTTTAGAACATAGTAGTATAACATCTAATGGTCTATCTAAATAATAATATGTCTCTTGAAATCTAAATACATATACTTCTATGCCTTCCTTCCAATTTACAATTTCCTCTACAGAAGCTTTTATAGAATACTTTTTATCTAAAATAGTTATTGGAATAGTATAATCCTCATTTAATGATTTCTTAAAATCAAAATACCTTAAATTATTTATTGAAGGATCTTTAACATTTAAGTAAAAAGCATCATTTTTAAGAAATAATTCTCCTCGAGAATCAATGGTGCAATCTTTAAGCATTATATATACATATGCTTGATACACGCATTTGCTAGAATCTTTTCCTGTAATTTTTATTAAAGGGGGGCGTTCGGAGTTAGGATTTATGACTATTTCAAATTCCTTACAATTTCTTTTACAACATATAATTCCTGCAAATATAAGTATTCCATAAAATGCCAATAAAATATTTATTTTGTTTGACATATTACTGCTCTTTTTGCTATCGAATTTTTATACTTTGTTTCATTTTGAACTTCCTCATCAGATGGTGAAGAAGTTGTCCATTCGCCATAGTAATCTTGATGATCTAGTTCATTTTTATCTTCACCAATGTTTTCTCCTTTTAATACTTTTAATCCATGATATTCTTCGTGATTTAAAGTTTTTGCAGCTTCATTAATCGGTATTTTTGCAATATATGATTCATCTTTTTCCCAATTAAACTTAGTTGTTTCTTTCCTAATTCCAATTAACATCAATGTCTTGCCCTTATTTTCTGAAAAATGTTCTTCTATTTTATCCACACTAACATTTCTAAACGCTGCCGGGTATCTTTTCTTGACTCTTTCATAATGATCAGCTGATTTTATCTCTTTGTGAAGTCCTTCATCTAAAGCGTCTTTGGGAATACCAAAATATACGACATCAACTTTATCTTGATCTTTGAGTGTTGTATGAAATTCACAACCAACTGGTGTTTCTCTTTCTACTTCAAGAACAGTTCTAAAATCTGATGAAAGGGAGCTATGGTAAAATACTTTTTCAAGTCCTTCTAATTCAATAAATGCAATAAGACTATTTTCGCTAAATGCATAAGGACTATTATAAGCATACTTAGCAGCCAACGGGTCCACTGCAAAGAACCTCCCAATCCTTGGATCCTGCATTCTGTATTTGAAGTTGACGGAATTTCCTTCTCCTTTGATTTCATCATCTATTTCCTGCCCCTGGAAACCCGAACCTATAAGTACTAACACCCTTTTAGTAATTGGTTTCCAATTACTTAGGGAGCCCATCAGAATTTGTGAGGAACGTTTTGACGGAATATTATCTATTATGTCGAGTCTAATGCAGCCCATAGCAACCATAAAGTTATCAAATTTATCCATCTTTAAGGTACATTATTTGCGCATTTATTGGCTATATTTGTGTTAATTGCTTTATCGAATATTCAAAATTGTTTCATGAAAGTCATTTTAGATATTAAAGACAATAAGGCACTTCATCTACTTGAAGTACTTAAAAGCTTGCCTTATGTGAAGATTACTTTAGAAGAGGATATTCCAGAAGAACATAAGGCCATTGT